>CANPXA010000095.1 GCA_947585525.1 uncultured Akkermansia sp.
GTCATGCCGAGGTCAACAACATAATCGGTGAGGAGCGGCATTTTCGTGCGTTCCTCCGGAGTCATCACATGGATGGGTTTCACTCCCATGCAGCCCGGGAGATCCTTTTTACCATGCACGATGACCCGTTGTGCGGTGAGGGTTTTGGGGTCAAAGCCTCCGAGGGGAAGAATACGAATAAAACCCTGGTCATCGATGTGGCGCACGATGAAACCAATTTCATCCATGTGTGCCGCGCAAAGCGCTTTTTTTTCATGAGATTTTCCGTGGATGAGGCAGATGATGTTGCCGATATTGTCAACGTGCAATTCATCAACAAGAGGTTTCATCTCGCGCATGATCAGGTCGCGTATTTCGTACTCAAAACCGGGTGCGCCGGAGGCTTCACACAACTGCTTAAAAAGTGGCGTATTCATCGAAGATGAGCATACTCTGCTTGAGAGCGAGAGTCAAGTCTGTGTGCGAAACGCGTTGTCTTGATGTGTGAGGAGTGATCGGAGAAGGTAACGCGTATGTCTGCTGAGGAGGAAGAACTCGGAAGCCGCGCGGCATAAGGCTTGCAGGACATCAATCAAGTATGACTCTTGCATAAAATCATGAGAATAGAATCGAAGAAAAGGCGAAGAGATCAAGGCTGCGTTGTGCAGGAAAAACAAGAAAGTTGAATAAAAGTGCAATTTTTTCTTGAAGAAAATCTCGCTTTGTGATAGTAGCAAAGTAACCGAACAATTCGTTCGATTTGTACTGTCCGCAGTGCAGAAAAATAAACTACCAAACCCATGGCGACCAAACCAACAAAAAAGACGGTAAAGCCGGCTGCGAAGAAGCCCGCTCCTGCGAAGAAGCCCGCTGCCAAGAAGCCGGTGGCTAAGAAGCCGACTCCCGCGAAGAAGCCCGCTGCTAAGAAGCCGGTGGCTAAAAAGCCGGTTGCGAAGAAGCCCGCTCCTGCGAAGAAGCCAGTAGCCAAGAAGCCGGTTGCGAAGAAGCCCGCTGCCGCAAAGAAGCCCGCTACTAAGAAGCCGGTGGCTAAAAAGCCGGTTGCGAAGAAGCCCGCTCCTGCGAAGAAGCCCGCCGCTAAGAAGCCGGTGGCCAAGAAGCCAGTGGCAAAGAAGCCGGCTTCCGTAAAAAAAAAGTGATAGCGTCTGATTCGGCTCCTCGGAAGGTCGCAGGTTCGGTTGTTAAGACTCGTCCGTCGCCCTCCAAAGGAACCACATCGAAGAAATCTGAAGTTATCAATAAACAACAGCGGACCGCGGCGCAGGGTTCTCCCACGCCGAATTTGTCCAAAGAGAGCGAGCGTCGCAAGAAGATTCGTGCGACGCTCGCTTTGTTGCGTTCAACGCCGGATTGGAGGTCATTCCTCAACGAACAGAAAAAATTGCTCATGCATATGCGCGATGAGCTTTTGCCCAATATGCAGAATGTGACGCGTGATCACTTGCGCAGTGGGGAGTCTAATGTCTCGTCTTCGTCCGGACAACACATAGGGGATGCCGGAAGTGAGGCTGAGCAGAGGGATATCACTATTCTGCGCTTGGACAAGGATCGCGAATTACTCTTTGAGATAGACGCAGCACTGGAACGTATAGCCAAGGGGACGTACGGTGTGTGTGAGCTGTCACTGGAACCGATTCCACGAAAGAGATTACAGGCGCGGCCGTACTGCAGGTTTACAGTAAAATGCCAAGAGGAGTATGAAAAAAAGTACGGGACGGCATCGGGCTTCCGTTCTAAGAATACGGGCGATATAGGATTTTCCGGGTTGCAAAAAGTTATTGATTCAACGATTTCGCTTGACGAAGACGAAGAATAGTGTAGAATACCCGCTCCGAGTCAACAAATCGCAACTATGCCAAGAGATATCATTATTTTGGAATGCACGGAGGCGAAAGCGGAGGGGAAGACCCCATCGCGCTACGTCACAACGCGCAACAAGAAGAGCCCGCGTACGCCAGGGCGCCTAGAGAAGGTGAAGTACAATCCTTTCTTGAAGCGTCGCACGTTGCACCGTGAGATGCGATAAGTTGGCAACTAAGATCAAACGAAAATCAGCTATGATGACCGAATTTAAGAGCGTGGAGCGCAGGATACGCTTCCGTACGTGTAATCGATCAATGCCGCACCGTCGCATTGACATCCCGCAGGGAGCGGTGGATATGTGTAACCCGGAATTCCTTTCGAAGTTTACCTCAGAAACGGGGAAAATTTTGCCACGCCGGGTGACGGGAGTATCTGCAAAGACCCACCGGAAGATCACGCGGGAGATACGCCGAGCCAGGGCGGTGAATCTGCTGCCATGAGCAGGAGGGAAACAGCTCAGAGTTGAAAGTGGCGTACAAGTTGACTGAATAAAATCCGGAGCTTGCAGAGTTATCTCGCTGCAAGCTCTTCGTTTTTTAGGGAATGCATAAAAGTGGGAATGCACAGCCGATATGAAAGAGCTACGGGACACGCAGAATGAGCATGACTCACGCCATATTTCCATTGATCGCGTGGGGGTGCGCGGGATTCGGTATCCCATTGTTGTAAGAGATAAGGAGCATCGAACTCAATCGACTGTCGCAACTATTGCCCTGATGGTCGATCTGCCGCAGCAGTACAAAGGTACTCATATGAGTCGATTCATAGAGGCATTGCACGAGCACCATCGTTATTTGGATGTGCATTCTGCGGTACGACTGCCCGACAGGCTCTTGCAGAAGCTTAACGCGCAGCGTGCGCATGTAGAGATAGAGTTTCCGTTTTTCCGCATGAAGAAGGCGCCGGTGACGCATCGGGAGGGGATGATGGATTACGACGTGCGGTTTGTCATAGATGCGGAGCGAGATGGAAGGGAGCAATTCACGCTGACGATAAAGGTTCCCTTGACGACGCTTTGCCCTTGTTCAAGGGCGATGAGTGAGCATGGGGCACACAATCAGCGTGGCGTGGTGACGTATTCCGTAAGGTTTGCCGGGGCGCCTGTGTGGATTGAAGATTTGATCGACATGATTGAGGATTGTGGGAGTTGTCAGTTATACAGCTTGCTCAAGAGACCGGACGAAAAGCACGTGACGGATCACGCGTATGAGCATCCGGTTTTTGTGGAGGATTTAGTTCGCAATGTAGCGGTAGCGACAGAGCGCCACAATGCATTCAGTTGGTATCGCGTGGAGGCAGAAAACTATGAATCAATCCACAACCACAACGCGTACGCTATGGTAGAGCGAAAGTTGCTCTGATATTTCCTCGGGCAAACACACCAGCATCATATTTCATCATGCAAGATCACATCCCTGTACAGCAGATAGCAAAGGTGTCCGTACAGCAGATGCACAGTCGGCTGAACAACGTCATTATTTTGACAAATTACCGGGAAAGGTTTACGGAACGATTGGAGGAGCTGGGCTTCACGCAGATTACGCCGGTGAAGACAGGGAAGAAGGAGAGCGAGGAGATTCTTTTGAAAGCTGTGTTGCATCGCCAAGTGGTGTATATTTGCTTGGCGTTGTATGCAGCGGAGGCTATGGGGTTACAGGCATTGAGTGAGGCGCTTTGTGACGAGTGTGATGCGCAGAGTGCGCGCGCGAGTGTTTATTACGCATCGTTTTTCATGAGAGATGAAGGTCGGAGTATCTGTTTACTCGGACCGGTGCCTGTGAAGCAGGAAGGGAAGTGGTGCAAGGAAGATGCACAAAGTGCGCAGTTTTTGCCGATGTCGCGACGGCTGCGGAAGGACCGATTGAGTGCCGTATTCGGAGGGGCGGCATTGTTCAAAGTGCGTCAGGTGCTGATGCCGCATATCATGAAAAATGGGTCTTTGCCGGCATTCAGCGTGCATGGGGTTTTTGAAGATCGGCGCCAGGGGGAAGGGAACTTCTATGCTGTACTTGGAGGAGAGCCGCCAACTCACTTCATGCTTGTGCGTCGAGAGGACAGTTCTCGACAACTTGTCTTCTCCCGCGCGTTTTTCTATTATGGTGAGAGACCGGAGTCAGAGCTGGAGCTTGTGCAAAGTTGCGTGCTGGGAGACGCACCCGAGCAAGGGCTCGTGGAGCTCAGGACGGGAGAGGGAAATACATTGTGGGCAGAGAGTTTGGAGACCATTTTATTTCCAAGGGTTCTTCCGGAGGGAGAGACGTACCGCTGGACGCTGAGCCTTGTGACGGAGCGAAGCCGGGTGGTGGAGAGACATGACTCGGGCAGCATCAGTTCCCGGTTGCTGGAGAAAGCCAAATCCGATTATGAGCGCCAACACGGTAGTGAGTCAGCGGCTGATTTCTCGTTCTCGATGCCGGGAGAGGAGAATCATCCGGCGCCGACGCAGCGTACTCTCACGGCTCACACGAAGATGAATGTGCGTGTGCTGGATGTGGAGAAAGTAAAGGTGGATGGATGTGAGATGTTGCTATGTTGTGCGCAGGTGCTTCCGTGGGGAGAGAGGGATAGGGTTCAGGTGTTCGTGAACCCCGGGGCGGTGGGGGAGGAGGAACCGCGGGTGGGGGATGTGATAGAGTGTGAGGGTCAACTTTACGCTTCACCGGATGCCTTGGTGGGGAGTTCAGGAGCCGGGGAGATTGGAGCGGGAAGTACGGAAGCAGACGCAGAAGAAGCATCGGCGTGTCGGGAGATCATCGCAGCTATTTGCACGCAGGAATGGGATGAATTTGAAAGGATGGCTCATGATGATATGCACTACACCAGCCGCATGAACGGGACTGTGTTGGAAACTCGTGCCGCTTTTGTGCGCTATATGAGCGAGAGAAAGGAACTTTGGGTTAAGCAGGGTGGTTGGCCGGGCATGAGCATGGATACGGGAACGATCCTCCACGAGAAGAGGAGAAGACCATGCTTCATGATTACGTGCCATGGGAAGAAGGTTGGTGCAGGGATCGTGGTCATGAAGGATTCAAAGATAGCGGCAATTGAAACACTGCCCTCCGGAGCAAATGAGAGTTTTGTTCCGGATGAGGAAAGCAATGCGCAGCCTGCCGTCTTTCATCCGAAACGTGGGCATTTGACGCCCCACCCTGCCATGCAGACACTGTTGCAGAGATATGCCGCCACCTATCTGAGTGAGTGTCTGCGACAGCATGCCGGGCATGAGGAACCCATTTCATCCGAGGGGGAAGAAGGAACGCAAAAAGAGCAGAAAAACGTAGCGAGATGGGTGAAGCTCACCCGAGATGAGCCCTCCTACTGCGATCTATCGTTTGCATACGCTCAGCGGGTGTACGCTGTGTGCGCCGTGGAGACGAAACTTCATCCCAACAACGGAGGTTCTTTGAGGAATCTGGTGGAGAAGATGCCGGACCTGGAACGATTCGTTGCTTTTGCCGAGAAGCACAACTTGGTGCCATGTGTGTTTCCAGCTCAGAGGAACTACGTGACAGAACCGTCGCAGAGTTGGAATCTGTGGGACGTGCGCACCTTGCAGCCGGTGGAGCCGCAGAAGGAACCTCTTGTAGATGCCACGCCCCCGCTGTCTGAGTGGGAGAAACTGTGCGCCGGGTTGGCGGAGCTGTCACGGCGTGTGGTTGAGAAGGGGGGGAAGGTGTTGGCTTTCCACGATACACCGGAATTGAAACCTCATTTTTGGTATCGCAATGCTGAGGGGCAACTCAGCTGGATTATTTTGCGCACGGCAGAAGAAACGCGAGAAGAAGTCCTGGCTGATGCGGAGCTCCCCCTGAAACTTTTCCCGGATGCACGCGGGCATGTGGTGACCGCACGGGTGTACGGCGATAGTTTATGTTCGACTCCGGCGCGACGGGGAAAAGCGACCTACGTGCGCTTTGAGGAGCCCGTATCTCTCAACTGAGCATGCCGCGTTTTCTGAGGTCTGCCTGAAGAGCATCCATGATGTCTTGCTCAGGTCGGAAATTGGCATCATGGTGAGAAGAGCGGATGAGAGGGCCGCTGGCCACGTGGCGGAAACCTTTGGTCAGGGCTATGTCTCGCAGCTCGTCGAATTCCTCGGGTCGTACATAGCGGATGACGGGCAAATGACGTGCATCGGGGCGCAAGTACTGACCCATCGTGAGCACGCTTACCCCGTGCTCAAGCAAATCGTCCATCGTACGCTCAATTTCATCGCGCGTTTCGCCGAGACCGAGCATGATGCCGCTCTTTGTCACCACCATCCCGGGAGCCATCTCTTGAGCTCGTTGCAGCACGTGCAGGGAGCGTCTGTACTGTGCACGAAATCGAACGAGAGGGGTGAGTCTTTCCACGGTTTCCACATTATGGTTGAAGATGTGTGGTCGCGCATCCATCACGAGCGCAAGAGACTCTTCCTTGCCATTGAAGTCAGAAGTGAGGGTTTCAATGATAGTCTGCGGCGAAGCGGAGCGGATGGCACAAATGGTGGCAGCTATGTGGGCAGCGGCGCCGTCCGGTAAATCATCTCGCGTCACCATGGTGATGACCGTGTGTTGCAGTTTCATGCGCGCCACGGCTTCGGCGACTTTGTGGGGTTCTTCGGGGTCGAGAGGGGATGGATGAGCCGTTCGTGTAGCGCAGAAGCCGCAGGCTCGAGTGCAAACATCGCCGCACAGCATGAAGGTAGCGGTGCCGTGACTCCAGCATTCGCCGCGGTTGGGACACAGAGCCTCCTCACAGACAGTGACGAGAGCATTCCCTTTCACAAGCTCCTGTACCTCGGAAAATACTTTTCCTTTCGGCAGCTTCACTTTCAGCCACGCGGGTTTATGCTCGGGCAAATCCTTCATACTTCCGAAAGTTATGCACTATAACGGCGTTGCATGCAAGCGCAAATAATAATTTTGGTGACATCTGATAGAGAATGATAAGCTTATCCAACATATAGGAAATATGACGTTACACACAAACATTTAGTAAGTTAGATTGCCTCTATC
>CANPXA010000096.1 GCA_947585525.1 uncultured Akkermansia sp.
AGCGTGATGAGCAAAGTGGAGCAGACGGATGGGAGGGAAGCAGCTTGGACGCTGGTGCACCGCGTATCTTCCCAACTCATATCGCTGATGGTTTGCATCGTGGCGGCGGGGGTGCTGCTGGCCGGTCTGTGTATGCAGGCTCTCTACCCGGAGAACGTAGGGGTGCGGGTGGATTTACGAGATCCGCGCGCACCGGAGGCGGCTCAGGTGTGTGTGCAGGCGGTTTACTCCGGCATCAGCACGGATGCGGATGGACTTCGGGTGGCTCACTTTGTAGCGGAAAGTCCGCTGCTCGGGCTGACGCGTGAGAGCCGACTCAACCAAACAGCGCTTGAGACCATGCGCGAGGGAAGAGAGGTCACGCTCACGACTCGTCCGGAGAAAAAAACAGCGGGTACCATTCTCGTAGCTCCCCGCTCCTATCTTGATTTGGCGGTTGATCTCTGCCGCATCATGTGGCCGTTTATTTTACTTGCTTCACTCTCTGCTCTCAGCATGGGGGTATTGAATGTCTTTGGCATCTTCGGTTTGCCGAACTTGGCGAGCGCAGCGTTCAACCTCACGACTATAGCCGTTGGCATCGCCGTGGGCTGGCTGATCGATCCCTCGTTCGGGCCGCGTGCCTTGTATGGTTTTGCCGCAGGTGTGGTCTGTGGAGGGTTCGCTCAGATACTCATTCAATTGCCGCGCTTGCGCAAGAAAGGCTACCGCTGTCGATGGGACCTCGGCATCGTTCGTCAGCATCTCCATCTCGTGTTCGTCGAGCCGCGCGTCCGCTCTGTCTGGTTGCTCATGATCCCCGGAGCCATAGCAGCAGGCATCACTCAACTTACCATTTTCATCAACACGTCCTTTGCCCTTCATCTCCCCGAGGGCGCCGTCACCTCCCTCAACTGCGCCTTCCACCTCTGGCAACTCCCCGTGGCTCTTTTCGGTGTCGCCGTCGGTATGGTGGTCCTGCCCACCATATCACGCATGTCCATCACCTCCGCTAACACGGACATACCTGTACGGCTGGCGGAAGCCATGCGCTTCGTCGCCTTCTTTGCCGTACCTTCCATGGTTCTGCTGGGGGTTTGGGGCGAACAAATCGTGAGTCTTCTCTACCAGCACGGACGCTTTACTCCCCATGCCTCCGTGGTGTGCGGACAAGTTCTCGCCGCGTACTCAATCGGCTTGCTGGGTTACGCGGGAATGAAGGTTCTCCAACCCGTTTTTATGGCGCTGGAAAAACCTTGGGCTCCGGCCGGCATAGCTCTTTGCGCGGCGGTTATCTCCGTGAGTCTGAATTACATCTTCGTCTTTGTTCTCTCGTTGGATGTCTCCTGGCTCGCCCTCACCACCTCCTGCATCACCACGCTCAACTTTCTCTTCCTCTTCTTTTACCTGCGCCATCTCCTCGGCAACATGGCCTGCCGCGTTCTTATCCCGGGTTTGCTGCGCATCGCGGCGGCGGGTTCGGTTCTCGCTCTCTTCTGCTGGATGGTGGATCGCTTTTTCATCCGTGACTTGGTCCATTCCGTACTCGTGAATCGTCTCGGCACCATGCTCGTCGCAGGAATTGCCGCCGGCATCGTTTACCTGCTGGCATCTCTTCTCTTCCGCGTCCCGGAACTTACCTCCTTCCTTTCGCACCTGACCCGAAGGAAAGCCTGAAAGGGACTGGGCACTTGGCGGTGCCTAATTACGATTTACGATTTACGATGTAAGCAAAGCCGGGGAGGAGGCATAGCGTAACTAGTAACCTTTCTCATTCAACGAGAGTCATGATTTTACCCACCACCAATGCTTGCGTATTGCGTAGCCCGCGCGTAGCGCGCGAACATCCAAATCGTAATTCGTAAATAGGCAACCGCATTTTCTAATGCGGTTGCCCTGCATTAGCATTGCCCTCCCTTGCGGTATGTGGTAGAATCGGCACCATGGGGGCGATGTTACACAGCTTGCGAATGGGATGGCGCGCTACACGCACTTTCCTTCATCAAGGCAAAATTGACCCCCTGCCGTTGCGCAAAGCCCTGCATCATTACTCTTGGAGCAAAGCGGGTCATGATCTCAAGGCTGCTCTCGATGTGGCGCTCGTCGGTCTTCCTCAAGGCATGGCTTTCGCTGCTATGGCGGGGCTGGACAGCATCTATGGCATCATGGCGGCTACGGTGGGCACGTTCATCGCCCCATTTTTTACGCGCTGTTCTCTCACGGTGAGCGGTCCGAGTAATGCGACGGCTTTCATGCTCGCGAGTTTCCTTTTGACCGCCTCTCCGATCATCCGGAGCAACCCCATCATTTTTGTGCCGGCAATCGTGTTTCTCGCCGGAGCCTTTTGTGTGCTGGGAGCCTTCGTGAAAGCCACCGAGATGCTTCAATTTGTGAGCCGAAGTGTGTTAGTGGGCTACATCACCGGGGCGGCTACACTCATCATCGCCTCCCAGTTGCGTTACGTGCTGGGCATCCACGACGTGGACGCCGGCAGCTCATTCTTCTCCATGTCCCGCGCCATCTGGGAACACCTCGACAGCGTTCAATGGCAGCCCATGGTACTCGGCGGCGTCTCTCTGCTCCTCTTTATTCCTCTCCGCCGTTACTTCAGATTCCTGCCCACCTTTGCCATCATCCTTCTGTTGATGAGCGTGATAAACTGGGTACTCAGTTTGCCCGCCTTCGGCGGCGCCTTTGCGGGGGTGCGGATGCTGCGGGACTTCACGATGAGTGATCTCGTTTTCTGCGCGCCTTCCCTGGAAGCTATCGGCAACAACTTCTCTGAACTCCTTCCCATCGCTGTCGGCATCGCCTTCCTCTCCTCTCTCGAACAAACCGTGATGAGCAAGACCATCTCCGCTAAAACCGGGGAACCTCTCAATCTTAACCAGGACACCTTCGCCGTCGGTATCTCTAACATAGCTTCTTCCTTCACCACCTCACTCCCCTGTTCCGCCTCACTCACCCGGTCTATGCTCAACTACACATCGGGTGCAGCCACTCGCTTCTCGGGCATTTACTGCGGACTCATCTGTCTGGGCATCACCTTTGTGCTCGCCTGTGTACCGCTCATCTCGCGCATCCCGCACTGCGTGCTCGCCGCGCTGGTGCTTGCGAATGCTATTTCTCTGTTCGACCGAAAGCTGCTGCGTATCTGTTCGCGCTCCACTCCCGGTGATGCCGCCGTGCTGGTACTCACCTTCCTCGTCGCACTCATGATGCCCTTGCACATCGCCATCTTCATCGGCGTTGTTTTCTCCGTCTCACTCTTCCTGCGAAAAGCCGCCAGACCCGAGCTCGTGGAGTACACGCTGGATGACCACGGCACGCTCCTGCAAGTCAGCGACACCGCCCGGCGGCTCCCTCAAATCTCCATCGTTCACGTCGAAGGCGACCTCTTCTTCGGCGCCGCCGACCTCTTCCGCAAGCAACTCACGCGCATTGCCGAGGATCCCTCTCTCGCCGTCGTCATCCTACGCATGCGCAACGCTCGCAATCTGGACGCAACCTCCGTCTGCGCGCTGGAGGAACTCATCCGCTTCACGCGCGAGAAGGGACGTCACCTGATTATTTCCGGCGCCAGCCGCGAAGTGTACCGCATCCTGCGTAAGAGCGGCATCCTTGACCTCCTGCAACAAACCACCTCTCCCGGCGAAAGCAACTTCTTCCTTCTCGAACCGAAGAATCCCAATATGTCCACTCGCCGCGCACTCCTCCGTGCCCAGCAGCTCATCGGTTCCTCTAACGCCGATATCTCCATCTACACAACGTCATCCACCGACCATGCCGCAAGCTGATGCCAAACCCGGCTTCTCTCGCACCCTCGTTCGCTGGTTTTCTTCCAACGCCAAAAATTACCCCTGGCGCAACACACAGGATCCTTGGGCCATCCTCGTCAGCGAGGTCATGCTTCAACAAACCACTATCCCAACGGTCCTTGCCCGCTACGAACCATGGATGCGTCTCTTCCCCACTCCCGCCGCCCTCGCTGCCGCGGACGAACAGTTTGCTCTACGTTCGTGGGAAGGCCTCGGCTACTACCGCCGCGTCCGTTCTCTTCAAGCTACAGCCCGAGCCATCGTGCAGAAGCATTCCGGCGTATTCCCTTCAGATGAAACTTCCCTGCGCGCGCTCCCCGGCATCGGCGAATACACAGCCGCGGCTGTCCTCAGCTTCGCTTACAACAAACCTGCCGCCCTCGTTGATGCCAACGTTGCCCGTGTCCTTGCGCGCATTTACAACGACCCCACGCCCATCGATTCCACTGCCGGACGGCGTACGTTGCGTGAGCGGGCGGAACTGCTGTTGCATCGTTCGAATCCCCGCGCCTATAACTCCGCCCTCATGGAGTTAGGACAAACCATCTGCACCCCGACGAACCCGCTGTGCTCCTCCTGTCCTGTTCGACGATTCTGTGATGCATCCTCGCCTAGTTCTCTCCCGGTTAAAAAGAACAAAATGAAACCCACTGACCTTCGTCATTGGGACATCTGGCTCCTGACCGACCTCGGTCTCCTGCTCGAAAAACAACCCGACGATTCCCGCCACGGCGGTATGTTTCGCCTTCCCCAGCGGCCTTGTTCCACCGTCTCCTCCCTTCCTCTCATCTGCTCTCAGAAGTACTCCGTCACGCGCTTCAAGGTCACGCGCTTCCTCCACCGCGCTCCCGCCGACTTTCCGGTTCTTTCGTCCGAAACCTTTATCCCACTTTCCCTCCTTCCCTCTCTCCCCCTCGCCTCCCCTGACCGTAAACTCATCCTTCGTCTCCTGCCTCAATCTTCATCGGAGGGAACACCGGCTTCGCCTTAGCATCCTCAAGGATTCTTCCTTTCCGTCACCTTCGCTACTCTGTCCCCACGACGAACTTTTTTCGGGAGGGCCAGCAAGACGGTATCCCCTTTTTGAGCTACGTGCACATCTCGCGTGACTCCCTGCTCATCGTCTCGCCGCATCGCGCGTACCTCATAGCGCAAAAAACCCGTGGTTACGCCCGTTATCTCTATCGTGTCTCCCACCTTCAACCCATCCGCCTCCAGCTTGATTTCAGCTACACCGGGATGCAGATAATATTTTCTGACACGTCCGAGATGATCCCGTTTCTCTGTGGAATGGCTACCGGCAGCCCCGGCCCACTCTCCGCATTTTTCACCGAGGTAATAGCCCCCTTGCCAAAAGTCGCGGTTGAAAATCCTCCTCAAATTTTGCTCCAGAGCCTCCGCCTCCCGTGCGTCCCAATCCCCGCTTTCGTACAGCCGCACAGCTTCCCGGTACGTTGAAGTCACGGTCGCTACGTACGCCGCCGAGCGACCTCTCCCTTCCAGTTTCAGCACGCCCACCCCGGCATCCAGGATACGATCCAATACCCGAATGGTACAGAGATCCCGCGGAGACATGACATACTCGTTGTCCAGCTCAAACTCAAAGCCGGTCTCTGCATCCGCCACACGGTAACGACGGCGGCAGGGCTGATAACAATCACCGCGATTTGCACTGTGATTGTGAGCCGCCAGGCTCATGCCGCACTTACCGGAGATGGCGATGCAGAGCGCCCCGTGAGCGAAGAGCTCCACACGAAGTTGCTTGCCGCTCGGTCCGCAGATATTCTCCTTTCTGACGGTGTCCACGATACCTCGCACCTGCTCCAATCTCAACTCCCTTGCCGGCACAATAACGTCTGCGTACTGCGCATAGTGTCTCACCGCCTCCATGTTGCTCACGTTCGCCTGCACGGAAATATGCACCTCCAACCCCACCTCTCGAGCATAACGCACCACCGCCATGTCCGCGGCAATGACGGCATCCACTCCCGCCTCCTTCGCCGCAGTGAGGAGCTGCCTCATCTCCTCGAGCTCCTCGTCATAGACCACCACATTGCAGGTCAGATACGCTCTCGCGCCACAGGAATGACAGAGACGCGCTACCTTACGCAAATCCTGCGGAAGGAAGTTGGCTGCGGCGTGCGCGCGCATGTTGAGTTTTCCAACGCCGAAGTAGATGCTATCAGCTCCCGCCCTCAATGCTGCCGCCAGGCTTTCGAAAGAGCCCGCCGGCGCCATGATCTCCACCTTGTGATTCTTATTTCCTCTCATGATTTTCCACGCGTTTAAAGATCAACCGGAATTCCCTCTCCGGACGCCCATGCTGCCGATTCACATCTCTCAGCATCTCCTTGGCTTCATCTGACAGATGATCCCAGATATCCGGCTCTGCGATGACTATGTCCTCCCCGGAAAATCTCAGATCAACATCCCATTCCTGTCCACGTATCTTGCTATGCACTCGATACGGTTCCTCCTCATACTGCACCCACTCATATCTCGCTTTCCCGTGCCCCATCCCCCTCCATCTTATCTCGCCGGGCACGACTTCCACCCGTACCTTTGAACTCTTCTCCTCCCACTCCCCTAATACCTTTTCTCGCGGATCTTCCTGCCCTTTCACCAGCATGTACATTCCTCCCGCCAACGCCATGACTCCCCATGTGATTAGCACAATTTTCGTATACCTCTTCATGCTCTCGCCTCATCTTCTCAAATCCTCCCCCCACCCGTCAAGAACTTTAACAGGGCAAACAGGGCAAACGCATTTGGAAATGCGGTTGCTATGTACGATGTACGATTTATTAATAATGTGCGCGTTGCGCAAATTTTTCGAATCATCAACGTGTGCAGATGAGTTCGCTAGATCCGT
>CANPXA010000097.1 GCA_947585525.1 uncultured Akkermansia sp.
GAGGAATTCCGTTGAGGTTTTCCCTCTCACTTCTCAGATTATACCACCTCGGGTTAATAGTGTACGATTTACGATTTGAAAATTCCGCGCCGTTGGCGCAAACTAGCGGAGCGAGTGCAAAGGTGGAAGGAGGGAGCATGGGGTGGTAGTGGTAGGAAAGGGACAAGGCGCAGGAGGCGTCCGGAGGCGCAAAGCGCTTGGCGGCGCTCATGTACGAATTACGAATTACGAATTACGAATTACGAATTACGATTTGGAGAATTCGCGCGCTACGCGCGGGGAAGCGGAGTGGCGGGGAGGGAATGAGCGAGGGGGAATTGATGGGGACCAAAGAGGAAAAAGTGAAAGAATTGAAGGAATTTTTTCGTATCATGTAGTGCATGGACACGTGGAACACATTGGTCTGCATAGCCGCACTTAGTATGGCATCGATGGTCGGAGCCCAAGAAACAGGATACACACCGAACCCGGACTGGGAGAACCCTGAGCACCTCTCTGAAGGGAGAGAGGAGGCGCGCGCTTTTTTCGTGCCGTTTGCTAACAGGGAAGAAGCCTTGAAGGGAAAAGCGGAGGACTCCTCCCTCCAGATCTCACTCAACGGCAACTGGAAATTCCATTGGTCGCGCCAGCCTTCTGAGCGACCCGTGGAATTCTACAAACCCGAATTCGACGTGAGCAACTGGGCGGAAATCGACGTACCGAGCAACTGGCAGATGCGTGGCTATGGGACTCCGATCTACTGCAATCAGGATTACATCTTTGTGCGGGACTGGCCCCGTGTAATGACACCGCCGCGCGATGACAACGAGAAGGAATTCACCATCCCGAAGAGTGAACCGAACGCCGTCGGTTCCTATCGCCGCGAGGTTGTCCTTCCTGAGACATGGGATGGCATGCGTGTCTTTATCCGCTTCGACGGCGTCGATTCCTTCTTTTACCTCTTTGTGAACGGCAAGAAGGTGGGGTTCTCCAAAGACAGCCGAACGGCCGCCGTCTTTGACATCACGCCCTATGTGCACAAGGGCAGCAACACCATCGCTGCCGAGGTGTACCGGTTCAGTGACGGCTCCTACCTTGAATGCCAGGATATGTGGCGTCTCTCCGGCATTTTCCGCGACGTCACCTTGTACGCCACCCCGCAGGTGCTCATGCGCGACTTCTTTGTACACACGGACTTCGCTCAAAAGCAGGATGGCAGCACTGATTACAGCGAGGCTCAACTGCGCGTTGAGGTGGACGTGGACAATCGTACTTCCGCAGAGCAACCTTTTGAATTGGCGGGCGAACTGTTGCGTGCCGACGGACAGCAAGCCGCTGTTCTGGAATCTGTGCGGGGGCGTGTACAAAGCGGCAAGAGCAGCAACAAGGAACTTTCCGTTTCCCTCAAAAACCCCGCACTTTGGAGCGCGGAAAAGCCCAACCTGTACCGTCTCATCCTCTACCTCAAGGACGCCAACGGACGGGTCTCGGAAATTATCTCCCGCAACATCGGCTTCCGGGACGTGCGGTTGGAAAACGGGCGTTACCTCGTGAATGGCATGCCTGTGAAACTGAAGGGAGTGAACCGCCACGAAAGTCAGCACGCCAACGGTCATCGGGTCACCAAGGACGAGTGCCTCCAAGAGCTGCTGCTCATGAAGAGGGCGAACATCAATCACATCCGCAACTCGCACTATCCACAGCCGGCTTATTTCTACGAGATGTGCGACGAATTGGGCATCTACGTCTGCGATGAGGCCAACATCGAGTCGCACGGGTACGGGTACGGGGACGAATCCCTTTCCCACCCCAAAGAATGGCGCGCGCAGCACGTGTGGCGCAACAAGAACATGGTGGAGCAGAGTAAAAACAACCCTTGCGTCGTCATGTGGTCCTACGGGAACGAGGCAGGTCCGGGCGACAACTTTGCCGCCGTGCGGGACTGGATCAAGAGCCGCGATACCTCGCGTCCCACGCAGTACGAACGCAACAACGATCTGGCTGATCTCAACTCCAATCAATATCCGAGCGTCAACTGGACGCGCGAAATAGCCGAACAGAAGTTGCAGAAGCCCTGGTACATCTCTGAGTACGCGCACATCCTCTGCAACGCCATGGGAAACCTGCAGGATTACTGGGATGCGATCGACACGAGTGACTCCATCCTCGGCGGCGCCATTTGGGAATGGATCCACCAGAGTTACGACCAGGAGATCACCCTTTCCGACGGGCGGAAAATCGTGCGGCAGAGTTACGGTGGAGACCGTGGGGAAGCTCCGAACGATGGAATCTTCTGCATCAAGGGAGTCATTTATAGCGACCGCACTCCCACTCCGCTCTACGAGGAAATCCGCAAAGTGTACCAGAACATCGATATCAAACTGGCGGAGTCTCAGGATGGCAACCGAGGACTCACTGTGCAACTACGCAACAAAAATCTCTTTACCAACCTCAATGAATACGTCGCCCATTGGCAGATCACCGAGGAGGGTAATCAGCCGCTCGCTGAAGGCGACTTTGAGGTGCAAGCGGCGCCACTGGAACGCGTCGAGTGGACCCTTCCTGCGGCGTCCATTCCTTCCTCCCTATTCAAGAAAGATCGGCGCTACTTCCTCACCGTTGACTTCCGTCTCAAGAGGGCTACCAACTGGGCGGACGCCGGTTACAGAATCGCCACGCAGCAGATGCTTCTGCCCGACAGCGTGACCTCTTTCTCTGCGAAGGCTCGCATCATGCCATTGGAATCCGACCAGGATCTCAAAGTTCTCAATGGGGAAGACAAACTGCGTGTAACGGGCAAGAACTTCACTCTTGCCATTGATAAATCGACCGGCGGACTCAAGAGCTACATCGTGAATGGTCACGAGCTTTTCGGCGAGAAGCCCACCCTTGAGCTCAACAGCTTCCGCGCCCCGCTCGCCAACGATAAATGGGTCATGAATCAATGGCTGCTCAACGGATTCCGCAACCTTGTGCACGAGGCGACGCCTCTACTCGTCGAACGCCTTGCCGGTGGCGTCGTGCGTGTCTCGTGCGACGTGAAGAGTCACGGACTCCGCAAAGAAAGCTTGGACACCTCTCAATACAACCGCGGCAAGTTTACTCCGGAAGACAACGGTCCCATCACGGAGCGTGATTTTAGTTACGTCACCCAGATGGTGTACACCATCATGCCAAACGGCTACGTGAGCGTGCAAGCAGGTATCTTGCCGAAAGGTCAAACCATCGTGTTGCCGAGACTCGGCTTCACCCTGAGACTTCCGCAAAAATTCAGCCACATACGTTGGTACGGACGAGGACCCGGGGAGAATTATCCCGACCGAAAGAGTGGCGCCCCCGTAGGCATCTACGCCTCCACCGTGCAGGACATGGTCGAGCGTTACCCTCTGCCCATGGAAATGGGCAACCGCATGGATACCCGGTGGGTTGCCGCCACCGATGAACACGGCGTAGGTCTCCTAGTCTCAGCCGGTGAAGGCGCTCCCTTCAACTTCTCTGCCCTGCCCTACACCGCTCAAACCCTCTTCTCTGCAACGCACCCGGAGGAGCTGCAACCCGCCGGAGCTACCATCCTGAACATCGATGCCATCACCTTGGGGTTGGGCGGAGCCTCCTGCGGGCCGCGTCCACTGGACCGAGACATCCAGCTAGCGCAGCCCACGAGTTTCTCCTTCGCCCTGTTGCCCATTCTTCCCGGGGACGAACCCGAGGAAGTGGGACGACGGGCGTTGCCACTTGCGGGAGCCGTCACCATCTCGCGCGACAACATGGGATTTGTCCATGCACACTGCGACACAAAAGACGCCACGATCCACCTCATCTTGGCAGACGGATCACCGGCTACCTACACGCGTCCGTTCCTGCAGCGCGAGGAGGGAACCGTGCGCGCATACGCCTCCATGGAGGGTTGTCTGGACTCCGCGATGACATGGCAGCACCTCGATACCTGGCGACCAGGGAATCTCCTGCGCATCGTTTCGTGCTCCTCAAGCTCCGGAGACGAGGAAAGCGCCTGGAGTCTTATTGATGGGCGCAGCGATACTTTCTGGCACAGCCGGTGGTACGACACGCCCGAGCAGTACCCGCACGAGATCGTCGTTGATCTCGGGGTAGAATCGGAGCTGAGGGGATTCACCATCACCCCGCGTCAGGCGCGTAGTTCTTCACGCGTGCGCAAAATCGCCTTCTACGTCTCCATGGATGGGAAGAGCTGGGGGAGCCAGCCCGCCTGTCTGCTGGAGATGGAGGACAGCGACAACGAACAGAGCGTCCTCTTGCCGGAACTGACCACGGCGAAGTTTGTCAAGATCGTTTGTCTGGAGCCGATGGAAGCCGGGCAACCTTACGCTGCCCTCGCCGAATTTTCTCCCATCATCACGCGCATCGTCGGCGAGTATCCTCCCCACGCCTATTTCTCCATCCATTACGTCAGCTCCGAGCTTCCGGAGGTGGGACAGGCTCAGCACGTGCTGGACGGCAATGCTGACACTTACTGGCATTCGATGAAGGGTGTCACCGTGGCGAGTTTCCCGCATGAAATCAGGATCGACATGGGCGTACAGCGCAAGCTCAAAGGCATCATCTACCGCGCCGCTCCCATGCCGGACGCACGCATCAAGGAATACGAGCTCTACGTGAGCACGGACGGGACAAACTGGGGAGAGCCTGTGGCACGCGGCTCCTTTGCCGACCACACGGATGAGCAGCAAGCCCTCTTCTTCACTCCCAAGGAGGCTCGGTACGTGCGCCTCGTCGCTCTGTCTTCTCACAGCGGAGGCGACTTTGCCGCCATCTCTGAAATCGACGTCCTGCCGGCTGATGAGGAGAACCCGAATCCAACACCGGCTCCCGAAGCGCCGAAAGAGACAAGACGAGGAGAATGAATTCATGTACGATGGAAGCGGAGCGAAAGCGCAGCGGAATTTTCGGAAACAGGCGTAAAGGGTAGCAAGATTACGAATTACGAATTGGAAAGTTCGCGCGTTGACGCGCGGGGAGGCGGAGCGGCGGGGATTGAAGGAGCCCGGAGAAAAGCATCCTCTCACCCGTTCAAACAGGCGGGGTTGAGGAGGAAATCGCGGAGGGGGAGGATAAAGATGCCGAAGGGGTCGTAGTGAGCAGCGGGAGCATCGCGGGTGATGAGGACCTTTTTGAAGGAATCGCTGACGGCAAGCAGGGGGCGCTCCTCCTGTTCGCGTTTTTCGCGGGTGGGAATAGAAAGAGCGGACTGGATGTAGAGGCGAGAATCGCCGAGGTTTGCGACAAAATCGACCTCAACTTTCTTTCTCTCACGTGAGGCTTTTCCCTTGTCCTTATCCACCTCCACGGAACCGACATCCACATTGTAGCCCCGGATGAGCAGCTCATTGTAAATCACGTTTTCCATGATGTGAGACTCCTCCGTCTGTCGGAAATTGATGCAAGCATTGCGCAGCCCCATGTCCACAAAATAATACTTATAGGGAGAATCAATGTAACGGTTTCCACGGATATCGAAACGTTCGGCACGTTGGATGAGGAACGCCTCCTGCAGAAGATCGAGAAATTGCTTGATCGTGGGAGCTGACAGATTGACGTGTTTGACACTCGCGAAGCAGTTTGCCAGCTTACGGGGGTTGAGCAGGCAGCTAATGTTTGACGCCAGGATGTTCATCAATTCGTCAAGCTCCTCCGTCTTGCGAAGTCGGTTGCGCTCAATCATGTCGCGCAGGTAGGTCTCACGGAAGAGAGAACGCAGGTATTGCATCTTCTTCCTCGGCTCATCGATGGAGAGCGTGAGCGGCATACCCCCGTAGAGGATGTACTCCTTCCACGCCTCCTCCCAGTAGCAATCCTTCACCGAATAAAACTCGGCAAAGCTCAGCGGATGCACGCGCAACTCGTCACCGCGTCCACGAAACTCCGTCACCACATCGCTCGACAGAAAACGCGAGTTGCTCCCCGTCACGTAAATGTCGAGATTGCGCACACGCAGCAAGCCATTGAGCACACTCTCGAAGTCCGCCATCATCTGCACCTCGTCCAGCAGCAGATAGTACATCTCCTCGTCACGTATTTGCGCTTTCACATACCGGTAGCATTCCTCCGGGTCGCGGTATTTCCGCTCATCAAAATTATCCAGAGCTAAGCTGATGATGTGGTCCTCCCTCACCCCCGACTCCAGCAAATGGCGACGAAACAACTCGAAAAGAAGATAGGATTTGCCGCAGCGCCGGACACCGCTCACAATTTTGATCATCCTGTTTTCCCGTTTGGAAACAAGTTGATCGATATACTCTTTTCGTTTAATTTCCATAGGTTTATAATTTTCTATTTTACACAATGCGGGAATTCCCGCGAAGTGTAAAATAGAATATACACAAGAGCCTCCCTTTTGGCAAGACAATTCATTTACGATTTACGATTTACGAATTACGAATTACGAGTTACGAGTTACGATTTGATTTGATATGAATTTTAGCGCGCGCGGCACTGCGAAGCTTTAGCTGAGGGGGATGGGTTTAAACGTATCTGCTGCTTAGCTAGAAAGGGGCAAAGCGCCTGACGGCGCCTGATGGACGATGGACGTTGACTCACAGCCGCCTCACGGCTGTTGCTTCGGAGTCGCCTCACGACTCCTCATCCCGTTGGGACAAAAGCTGTCGCTTTTGGCTAACCGACC
>CANPXA010000098.1 GCA_947585525.1 uncultured Akkermansia sp.
AGTTGGGAAGATACGCGGTGCACCAGCGTCCAAGCTGCTTCCCTCCCATCCGTCTGCTCCACTTTGCTCATCACGCTCGTAAAGCTCTGAGAGAGGGCGCCCTCCGCAAACATGTCGCGCAGCATATTCGGGATGCGGAAAGCCGTGTAGAACGCATCCAACGCCCCGCTTGCGCCGAAGAGGGTGGTGAAAGTCATCTCCCGCAAGAGACCGGTAAAGCGACAGCAAAAAATGGCTGCTGTAGCGATGAGGCTCTTGCGGTGCAGAGAGGACATGAGGCAGATGGGTCAGCGCTTCTTTTCCGGCAGGTCCTCGTGAATCTTACGAATGATGATACGGGCTAAGTCACGATCGCCCGTGATAAGGCAGGTGCGCGCGTATTCCCTGACAGCCGTGGCGTAGAGGGTCTTGTCAGAAGCGTCCAACTTTTGGCGCAGTCCCTGTTCCATGCCCTCAATGACGCGTACGATGTCACGGAGGCGGCGCATAGCTTGCGTGTCGTCGCCTTTCTTCCTTTGCAGGAGGGCGAGCTTGAGGCTGGCGCGCAAGGCTTTTCCGTCAGAGAGATCCGGATAGGCTACCTGTGCGGCGTGCATGGCTTCCGTCCCCCATTTGACGGCCTGCTCCTTGGCGCCGTTTTCGGCATTGAGCGAGGCGATTTCGCTCGCGATGCGGGCGCGCTCGATTTTGTCTTCACGGGAGGAGGAAGGCTGAGCTTGCATGACCGTCCAAAGGCGGGAAAGATATTTTTCGCGGTCGGAGTCAGGGGAATTGGCAGAGAGGAAAGTGAGAGCCGTCATGAGTTGCTCGGGGGAGGACTCATGCTCGGCCAGGAAGAGGCAATCCTCCAAAGCCTCGGTCTTGGCGCCGCGAGACATATTGGCCTTGGCGCGGAGGCGGGCAACCATAAGTTGCCAATCGAGGTCGGTCATGCCGTAGCCTTCAGCAAAGGCGTTGGCAAGGGTGAGGGCTTGGGAGCAGCCCGCGTAGTCACCGAGCCGTAGACGAAGTTCGCCGAGGATGAGATAGCATTGAGGCAGTTTGTGTTCTTTGTCGGAGTACTCCAGCAAACCGTCCCGGCAGTGCAGGAGCTTTTGCTCAATTTCTTTCAGGGCGCTTTGAGTGAGGGCGGGGTTGTCGTTGAGGGCGGTGGAGACCTCCTCAAGCATGAGGCGGGATGTGGCGAGGCAGGGGGGCCAGTTAGCCTGCTCAAGGATGTTGCGGACGAGTTGGAGGGCGTGTTCCTTCACGGTGCTCACATCGACGCGCAGCATTTGGAGATCGGCTGCCTCAGCGGCGAGCTGTGGAGTTGAGAGACGGGCAAGGAGGGCAGGTTCATCCAGTCGGCTGATTGCCTTCACCGCTTCCTCTTGGTTGTGCATTTTGATGCAAGTTTCCGCGGTGCGCCTGATGGAACGCAGGAGGAGCTCCATGTCGGACGGCTGGTGAACAGCAATGTCCTGGATTTTGCGGTCAAGCCGGAGCTGGAGTTCGTAATCCTCGTGGTCGAGAGCAGCCTCTGCGAGCCTTTCAAGGTTCGGGAGGGAAGCAATGTCTTCAACCTCCGGAAGGATGCGCACGGCTTCGTCCCAAAGACCTTTGTCGAGGAGACGTGTCATGAGAATCCAACGGAAGTGGCGGCGGGTCTGCTCATCCTTGATCCAGCCGAGTCGAACCTGACTGTTCTCAGCGAGGCTGAGGAGCTGGGCTTTGTCACCGGAAAGGTCGGCAAGGAGGCGAGAGAGGTTGGCATTGGCTTCAGAATTATCCGGGTAGTAGATCGTTTCGCCTTCAAAGTAGCGCAGGATGTCATCTCCTTTGGCAATGATGACCCAGAGGAGAATGGCGGCGGCTACGATGCCGAGAGAAACCATGGGGATGGCGTAGTTGCCGTTTTTTCGGTGAGATCGGTAACGTCGATTCATGAGCTGAGGTGGGGTGAGAGGTGGAAAGGTCAGCGACGACTCCGGCGGCTACGAGAGCTGCGGCGAGAGGAAGATCGCTTAGCTGTTTTAGCAGATGGGGCGGGTTTTGCCGACTTTGCCGGTTGTGCGGATGAGTTGTTGAGTGACGGAGCGGATTGGGAGGTAGCGGCGTGTTGTTGGCGACATTTTTCGATTTGCTCGGAAATATCCTCACGCTGGATGATGTCCTGCTGAGGGACGAGGGGGAGTATTTGCTCCCATGTGCGGGCGGCCTCCTCCCATTTCTGTTCCTGCATGAGAACCGTGGCGCAGGCTGAGAGAGCGGCCATTCTCGCGGCTGGATCACCGGTCGTAATTCCGGCGGACCGGCTGTAGTTCGCTTCCGCCTCCTCGAGACGACCGGCTTGCTCATTGGCTTGTCCGAGTAAGAGACAGAGACGAGCTAAGAAGGGCTTGTCCTCAGCCATGAATTTCTCGCACAGCTCCACACATTCATGCGCGGGGGGAAGAGCTTCCTCCGGCTGCCCCAAGGCAAGGAAGCAGCGGGCTATGCCTTCGAGGGGGTAAACGCGCAAGCCCTCTTCATCGAGAGGTACCACTTCCATTTGTCGTTGGAAGAGGGCGAGGGCGTATTCGTAGTCATGCGCCATGTAGAGAGCCCACGCCCGTTTCCCCATGATTTCCGGAGAAAAGAGGGTGCCTTCCGGGAGGATGTCGCTTGATTCGGTAGAAACTCTCTCCAGCAGAGCAAGGGCGGTTTGCGAGTGATCCAAATTGAGCGAGATGGTGGCGAGGTCGCGCAGAGCGAGGGCGCGATACATGCGGGAGGGTACGTCATCGGAGTCCAGTTTGCTGATGCCTTCCCGGAGGCAATCGACGGCTTGTTCGTCCTCATGGAGGGCAATGTGGGCGTACCCGTGGCAGATGAGAAGGGAGGGGGGAACGGGGTCGGGGAGCTCTTGGGAGATAACCTCGCGGAAGATGGAGTCGGCGAGTTCCAAGTTGCCGAGGCTGCGGTGCAGTTTGGCGAGGAAGACTCGGAGTTCGGCTCCAAGAGTGGAGGATGATTCCTCCGGTAGCCGGGCAAGCCAGCCTTCAAGAGTCGTGATGCGCTCTTGGCGGGATGCTCCGCACCCGGCCGCCAGCAAAACCGCGCGTTCACGGATAATCTGTTCGACTTCGTTCGGCTGTTGAAGGGCGCGGTAGGAATCCTGAGCAGCCTCGTAGTATTGCTGCGCGGTCTGCCACTCGCCGGTGCGTACCAGCGCGCGAGCCATGAGAAGCAGACGCGTGATGATGACGGAGTCGTCGGTTTTTTGGGCAGGAAGCACGAGCATGGCGTCCCGCTGAGCCTTGGAAAAGAGGTTTCTGTCGATGAGATGCCGGACGAGACTCCACGCGAGTTCTCTTTGCAGTTCGGTTGCGTCATCGCTCTGTGTTTGTAGTTCGCTGGCGGCATTTTTGACGGCTGAGAGAAGCTCCTCATCCGTCGCCTCAGAGAGACGGAGGGTTTGTACAGTGTGGTCGCGGACGGAGCCCGTAGAGATGCGCTTGAGAACCAGTAGTGTGGTGCAGCAAACGAGGAGAAGCATGACAACGCCGCCGCACCAAATGAAGGGCTCCACTCCCCTGCCGAAGAGTGGTAACTTGCCGAAGATGCGTTGAAAGATGGAGTTGCGCATAAGGCGGATGAAGGGAAAGAGGCGCGTTCAGGAACTACTCACCTTGAGCGAGATGGAATGCGGCGTGCACGACGCGGGCGGCTTTCTCGATGTCAGATGCCTCCACGGTGGTGGAGATCCGAATCTCCGAAGTAGCGATCATGCCGGTGGCAATGCCGGCGTCCGCCAGTGCGCGGAAGACTGTGGCGGCAACTCCGGAGTTGGAACGCATCCCGACGCCGACAACGGAGAGCTTGGCCAAACCCGCCTCCGTGTCCAAACGGGCTTCCTTGCCGAGCTGGGGCAGTACTTTTTTGAGCGCTGCTTGAGCGGCGCCGAGCTCGTTCATGTTCATGGTGAAGGATTGACGAGCTTTACCATCGTGTGCCGTGTTGGCGACGATCATGTCGATGTTGATTTCGGCATCGGCCAGGGCGGTGAGGATGATGGCTGTGTAGGGAACCGGGGCGGTGATGCCTGAGACGGTCACACGAGCCTGGTTGCGCTCAATGGAGATGCCGCGGACGGCGAGGGACTCCATGGAGGTGTTTTCTTCTTGGACTATGGTACCGGGGTTGTTATTCATAGAATTACGTACTTCAAAGACGACGCCGAATTTTTTGGCCAACTCCACCGAGCGTGCCTGCATCACTTTCGATCCGCTGGATGCCATCTCCAACATCTCCTCATAGCTCAACAGCGGGATCTTGCGGGCATCTTTCACCACTCGTGGATCGCAGGTGTACACTCCGTCCACATCCGTATAAATGCGGCAGATATCCGCTTTCACCGCCGCCGCCAAGGCGATGGCGGAAAGATCTGACCCTCCGCGCCCGAGTGTGTGAATTTCTCCGTCAGGGGTCACGCCCTGAAAGCCGGCGCAGACAACGATAAAGCCCTCGTCGAGGGAGGAGGTGATGCGCGTGGGAGAGATGGACTCAATGCGCCCGCGTGTGTGGGTGCCATACGTGCAGATGCCCGCTTGGGCGCCGGTGAAGCTTATGGCTTTGCCTCCCATGTCTGCGATAGCCATGCAGAGGAGAGCGATGGACTGTTGCTCGCCGGTGGAGACGAGCATATCCAGCTCACGCTCCGGCGGGGTGTCCATGACTTGGTGGGCGAGACCGATAAGTTTGTCGGTGATGCCGCTCATAGCGGACACAACCGCCACCACCTTGTTGCCTTCTCTCTGGGTTTCCAGAAGCCGACGGGCGACGTTGCGGATGCGGTCAATCGTTCCCAGAGAGGAACCGCCATATTTTTGTACGATCAGGGCCATAATCAGGATTCACGGAAAGTTTCTATGCGGAATACAACCGGCTCCGACACCACGCTGTCAAGTTTTTCTATCTGTTCCAACGCGCTCTCCAATTGCCCCAGTTTGCAGGCGTGCAGGATGAAGACGAGGTGGTTCCATGGCTGCTCACCCGCCCGAGTCGGTTCTCCCTCCTGAGAGGAGGTGGCGGAAATGCCTATGCTGAACCGGGCGAAGGCGGCGGCTATGTCGGCGATGACGCCGTGTTGGTCCCGCACGCGGAACCGCACGTAGTAGGGAGTAACGGTCTCCTTAGCGGGAAGGATGGCTGTCTCCTCGGCGTAGGGATGGAAGCCGCTGTGGTAGTTCAGCAGACGGCATTCACGCATGGCCAGAACGACATCACCCAAGACGGCGCTGCTGGTTGGATTTTTTCCTGCCCCCCTGCCATAAAAGATAGTTTCGCCTACAATGTCTCCTCGCACGGCGATGGCGTTGAACACACCGTCCACCTTCGCCAGCAGGTGATCCAGTGGCACAAAACTGGGCTGCACACGCAGTTCGAGAGTCCCCTCGTTTTTATGGCGTTTGATGACGACGAGCAACTTGATGGTGTAGCCTAAGCGGTGAGCAAATTCAAAATCTGCCGGTTGTACATCCTCAATGCCACTCACGGAGATGGCGTTCAGGTCCAACGGGGTTCCGTAGGCGATCATGGCAAGGATGAGTCCCTTGTGTGCGGCATCCCAGCCATTGATGTCCAGAGTGGAGTCAGCTTCAGCGTAGCCTTTCTGTGCGGCTTGCTCAAGGGCCTTCTCAAAGGAAATTTGACTCTTCTCCATGGAGGTGAGCACGTAATTGCTCGTGCCGTTGATGATGCCGACTATCGAATCAACCCGATTACAAATCAGGGAATTTTGCAGCGACTGAACGATGGGGATGCCGCCGCCGCACGAGGCCTCAATATACAGGGGCACCCCCTTGCTCTGAGAGAGGCGGAAGAGTTCGGCTCCATATTCGGCGAGAAGAGCCTTGTTGCCGGTGACCACGGGTTTGCCGGCTTTCAACGCGCCCTTTACGAGCTTAAGCGCCTCTGTGGTTCCCCCTATCAGTTCGATGATGATGTCAATTTTTTCATCATTCACGAGGTCACGCCAATCATCCGTGAGCTCCCCCTCCTCTATGACAACATCGCGCGCCTTGCTTTTGTCACGTACAGCTATCTTCCGCACGGCGTATGATATCTGGGCTCGCGCCTCCAGGAGACTCCGGTTCCTCAGCAGTGCCTCATACACCCCGGACCCTACCGTTCCCAATCCAACCAGCCCAATCTGGAGAGTTTCGCCTATCATGTGCACGCGGATTATACGCTTTTCCTGCCCATATATCAAGCCTAACTCCATGCATTACACGGCAAACGCCACACATCCCCCTTGTTTTATAATTTCGCTGCGCTCCCGCTCCTCCTCCCCGCGCCATCGGTGCACCAACATCCAAATCGTAAATGAATTATGCTTCATCACTCACCGATAACCGCCTGTTGGGATCGCGTTTTTCTTGGGACGGATGTGGGTAAACGCATGGGAGAGGAACGAGCAGATTTAGGAAGTTTCGTCCATCCCTTCAGCGAGTTTTTTGAGATATTGCATACGTTCGCTGATGCGCAGCTCCAGCCCGTTTTTGGTCGGATGGTAATAGACGCGCCCCTCCGGAAGGTAAGCTTGGGG
>CANPXA010000099.1 GCA_947585525.1 uncultured Akkermansia sp.
AGTGGGAAAAATGCCCGAGAGGATACGCACCATCGATTGCCCGCTATCTAAAAAACGAGTTTTTAGAGGTGCTAGATTTACGATTTGT
This sequence comes from uncultured Akkermansia sp., assembly GCA_947585525.1. Classification (GTDB taxonomy): domain Bacteria; phylum Verrucomicrobiota; class Verrucomicrobiia; order Verrucomicrobiales; family Akkermansiaceae; genus Akkermansia. The sequence goes on from CANPXA010000099.1 coordinate 89, forward strand.
TAATAATGTGCGCGACGCGCAAATTTTTCGAATCATCAACGTGTGCGGATGAGTTCGCTAGAGCCATCATCATGATAACCGCTTGTTGCCATGATTTTTGATAGGCATCAACGATGATATCAATCAATAAGAGCATCCTCTCTGTCGATGCACTTCTCTCAAATGCGTTTACCCTGCAGGAAGAATACGACAACTTGACAAGAAGATAGGAAAAGCGTAGGATGAGAGCATGGAAAAGCGGGTCATCCTATCGTTGGCGAAGTTGAGGGAGGAAGGAGAATTGAGGCAGAGTGGGGAGGTGGACAGTGAATTGCTGGATCCTCAGGAGGGTAATTTGATAAGTGCAGGGGCGATCAGTTACGTACTTGAGGCTCGACTGTACGATAAAGAGATCGTGGTAAAGATGAGGGCAGAGGTGCCGATGCATGGTCAATGTGATCGCTGTTTGGGGGAACTGGATTATACGGCGGTAGCCCAAGTAGAACAAGGGATAGAGATGAATGGGGAGGAGGATAAAGTGGATTTGAGTGAGATGCTCCGGGAAGAGTTGATTTTGTCTATACCGGCGTACCCGAAGTGTGAATTGGTGGGGAAGAAATGTCAAATAAATGACATAATGGGAAATTTTGGGCTGGACAAAGCCCCCCTATCGGGTGTAAACTCTGGCACCCCGAGTTCTAAGAGCGTGTGGGACGCGCTGGATGAGATTAAAGCGCCTGAGCCCCAAGCAGAGAACCGGGACAAATCAACGTAACCCCTCTACAAAAATGGCAGCACCGAAACGCAGAACGTCAAAGATGAAGCAGCGCTCCCGCCTGGCAGCACAGGCTTGGAAGGCTCCTAAACTGGGCTCATGCCCGAAGTGCGGTGCGCCAGTCCCGGGGCACACGGCTTGCCCACACTGCGGTACCTATAAGACCCAGAGCGGCGCCGAAGTCGTTGTTAAGAAAGTGGATTGATCTTTTTAGGGGGCTAGGGGATGATCATTTTCCGCCTTTCTTTGGGAGAAAGGTTGTTTTTTTCTTGCCATGGGCAGGAAGGTTGCGTAGAATGGAGAATATCTTTTCTGACTAACAAAAATCAACTAGACTTAACGATATGGCCAATTTGAATAAAGTGATGCTCATCGGAAATTTGACGGCTGATCCGGAAGTGAGGACAACGCCAAGGGGATCGTCTCTCACAGAGTTACGGTTAGCAGTCAACCGTGTGACGACCGGACCCAACGACGGAGAGAGACGGGAAGAGACGACTTTCCTGGATGTGACGTGTTGGGGGCGCACGGGGGAAGTGGCGGCACAATATTTGTCCAAGGGAAGGCCGGTGTTTATTGAAGGGCGTCTGCAGATGGATAGTTGGGAGGACAAGCAGACGGGGCAGAAGCGCAGTCGGATTCGCATCATCGCAGAGAATTTGCAGTTGTTGAATGGTGGGCGTGATGGTGGAGCTCCGGGCGGAGCGGCTGCTCCGCGGCAAGGAGGTTATAATTCCGGCGGCTACAGGCAGGGAACCGCATCACAGGCAGGAGGACAAAGTCCTGCGCCGGCTCCCGCCGAGGAAGAGGATGATATCCCGTTTTGAGAGGTGCGAGCGTGATTGAGTTTTCTCCTGTTGTCTTGCTCTGCATATCGGGGCGAGAGACGGAGAGCTCGAGAGTTTGCTGCAGTTGCAATTTTTGAGGGGTGGTGGTGTAGAAAACGAGGAAGGGAGTGCGTACTCTAGTAAAAGGGGAGGTGCGAGTCGCCATCCCTGGGGATGTTCTGTAACAGCTAGCTTAAATCCGTGAAAAAAATAGCGAAAGCATCAGTGGTGTTGGTCGTTGTAGTGCTGGCTACAGCGCTTTGGTATTTTATTCCCAGGCAGGAAGAGGGGCGTTTGCATTACGTGACGACCCACGTGGTTCGCGGTGATTTTGTGAACAAGGTTCAGGCGACCGGAACCTTGGAGCCGCAGGAGTTAGTGGACGTGGGTGCGCAGGTGACAGGTGAGATCAAGGAATTTGGGACGGATTTGAGAGGAAAACGAGTGGATTACGGAAGCGAGGTGAAAGCGGGTCAGCTGCTGGCGCGCATCGACGATACCCTGGTGGAGCTGGATATCAAGAGAGCGGAGGCGAGTGTGGCGCAGGCAAAGGCACAAATCTTGTCGGCTGCGGCGGCTGTGGCTCAGGCGGAGGCGGGCATCGCACAGGCGGAGGCGAATAAAAACAGAGCAGAGCGGGATATGCAGAGGGCAGAGAAATTGGGAGTGGGTGAGGCTCTTTCGCAGATGGAGTATGATCAGTACGTGAACGCAGCTGAAAGCACAGCAGCTGCGTTACAGAGTGCACGGGCTCAGTTGAACACAGCGCAGGCGCAGCAGGCTAATGCGGAGGCGGCGTTGCAGGGTGCGCAGACGCAACTGACGCGGGAGCTACGGAATCGTGACTATACGAGAATCACGACACCGGTAGATGGCACGATAGTCGTGCGTCAAGTGAATGTGGGACAGACTGTGGTAAGCAGCATGAACGCGACAACGCTGTTTTTGGTGGCACGGGATCTGACACATATGCAGATATGGGCCAGTGTGAATGAGGCAGACATAGCGAAGGTGCATCCTGGGCAAGAGGTGCGCTACACGGTGGACGCGTTGCCGAATGAAACTTTTACGGGGGTTGTGAACAAGATACGACCGAACGCCACGATGAGCTCAAATGTCGTGACGTACATCGTGGAGGTGGACGTCGAGAATCCCCAGCGCAAGCTGTTGCCGTACATGAGTGCGAATGCGAATTTTATTGTCGAGGAGATCAAGGACTGTCTGATGGTGCAAGACAGCGCTTTTGATTTCATACCTCCACGGGAATTAGCGGGGGCTGAGCATTTGTCGTCACCCGGGGAAGGAAAGGCCGTGCTTTGGCGATTGGTGGGGGAGAAAATCGAGCCTGTTGTTGTCACGCGAGGGGAAGGAGATGGGACGAGAAGTGTGGTAAGTCCGGCAGATGGGAACACTTTGAGCCCGAGGGATACCATCGTCATCGCCGTGCAAAAAAGCGATGGAGGCTCGGGCGCTGCCCCGGTAGAGGGAGAGAAGAATCTCTTTGGAATGAACCGACCAAAGCGCAGGGAACGCACGGCGGGGGGTGCCGAGCCGAAGCCAGGTCAGGAGGTAAAGAATAGTCGCCCGGGTCCGCCTCCGATGTAGGTGGCAGAATGAATTTGGTATCGTGATTGAGCTACGCAACATCACCAAGGTTTATCATTTGGGGGAGATTGATTTACCTGTGCTGAAGGGGATCACCCTGAGCATCAAGGAGGGGGAATTTGTGTCGCTCACCGGTGCGTCGGGTAGTGGAAAGTCCACTTTGATGAACATATTGGGGTGTTTGGATCATCCGAGTGGTGGAGAATATTTGCTTGACGGGAAGGATGTGGCCGGACTGAATGCGGATGAGCGGGCACGTTTACGCAATGCGAGGATAGGTTTTGTTTTTCAGAATTTCAATTTGCTGCCGCGCACCACGGCATTGGAAAATGTCATGGTGCCGGCGTATTACCACCACCCGGTGAAAAGCACGAAGGAGATTCGAGAAAGAGCTTTGGATTTGATCAGGATGGTGGGGCTGGAGGACAGAAAGCATCATACGCCTGCTCAGCTATCGGGCGGGCAGCAGCAGAGGGTGGCTATAGCAAGGTCGTTGATTAATTCCCCCGGTATTTTGTTAGCGGATGAACCGACGGGGAACTTGGATTCAACGACTTCCGTGGAGGTGATGCATATGTTTCGGGAATTGAATCGGAAGCAAGGGATCACTGTGATCATCGTGACACATGATCCCAAGACGGCGGCCTTCACGGATCGGGCGATTAACATGAGCGACGGACTCATTATGGAGGGGGTTTCGGATGAACTTTCAGCCACACTGCGCAAATGAAAATGTGGAATCTCCTACTGACATGTATGCGTGGGTTGGTGCGTAATCCGATGCGGGCAGCGTTGACGGTACTGGGTATCGTCATCGGCATTGCAGCCGTGGTGGCCATCATGGAGATAGGGGAGGGGTCCAAACAGCAAATCAAGGACAAATTTTCCAATCTCGGTGCTGATGTGGTCAATATATTTGGGGCCTCGGTCAGTACCTCCGGTGTCAACTCCGGTATGGGAGGAAGGGCATCGTTATACCCGGAGGATGCGGTGGCCATCATGGATGAATGCAAGGATACCGTCGTCTGCGCTTCCCCGTACGTGCGGGCAAGTGGACAGGTTATCGTGGGGAATACGAACTGGAGCCCCAACTCCATCAAGGGCGGTAACGAATACTATTTGGATATTGAAGGTTGGGAAGTGGAACGGGGGCATTCGTTCAGGAAGAAGCAGGTGGACGAGGCGGCGCGCGTGTGCCTTATCGGCAGAACCATTGCGGATAAGCTGTACAGTGGTCAGGATCCCATCGGTCAGGAGATACGCATCAAAGACGTAGCGTTTACCGTGATCGGTGTGCTGGCGGCGAAAGGAGCGGACGGCATGGGGAACGATCAGGATGACTGTCTCATTTTGCCTTGGACGAGCATACGTATGCGACTCATGGGGGCAAGCGGGACGGCAACCGTGAATAAGGGAGGTGCTGCTAACAGCACAAGCAAGGTGTCCTCAACGGATACATTTTCGACTTCGGCGGTCTCATTTTATCCCGGGAGTGACTTAGAGCCATACACGAATGCCCCGCATCCTCTGCGGACAAGGACGGTAGATTCAATCCTGGTCAAGATACGCAGTAGCGAGAGCGCCACGCCTGCGATGGATGAGATGACACCTGTTTTGCGACGGCAGCATAAATTGGAGCCTGGTGTTTTGGATGATTTTGAGATGCGTGATCGTTCACAGTTCATCAAGATGGTGACGGGAACGAGTGAGACCATGAGCAAGCTTCTTATAGCAGTGGCGATGATCTCTCTTGTGGTAGGAGGAGTGGGTATCATGAACATCATGATGGTTTCGGTGACGGAGAGGACACGTGAGATAGGTCTTCGTATGGCGGTGGGGGCTCGGCCCCGGGACATCATGCAACAATTTTTGCTGGAAGCGGTGCTGCTATGTTTAACGGGCGGTTTGATAGGGATCGCCGTTGGGCGAGTGGCATCCGAATTGGTCAGCAAACACAATGGGTGGCCCGTGGCTACCTCGCCGATGGCGATGGTTCTGGCGGTGAGTGTAGCGGCCGTTATCGGTATCATCTTTGGTTGGTACCCGGCGTACAAAGCCTCCCGTCTGGATCCCATTGACGCACTCCATCACGAATAAAGCATTGAGAAGAACGGCATGAAAGCAGCACTCATAGGTATTTCCATCACAGCAGCCTTGCTGACTTCCTGCAAGCTGGGTCCCAATTTCCTGGGTGTTCCGGATCAGGGATTGCCGGTGACATGGGTAAATGCCATGCCGCCCGCCGGGAGCGAGGAGGATTTGTCAACTTGGTGGAAAAGTTTTGGGGATCCTCAACTCAGCCGGCTTATTTCACAAGGGTTTGCTGCAAACCCTGACATGGTGACGGCGGCTTTGGGGATCTCACGGGCTGAAACGGAATTGCGCAGTACAAAAGCAGACCTCTTTCCCAATGTAGGCGCGAGTATGGCCGGGTCGAACGGTGGTGACTATCAGAGTGCAGTCTCGCATGGACAGTGGAATGGAGGACTTTCCGCTGCGTGGTCGCCGGATGTGTGGGGAGGGACTCGGCGAGAAGTTGAGGCGGCCGTGGCGAATATAGGCTCGTCTCGGGCGGCGGCGCTGGCGACCCGTACGGCGTTGGCGGCATCGATAGCAACGACGTATTTTGAGTGGATATCGGCGATGGAGAGTTTGAGGACGGCGCGCAGACAATTAGAATACCAACAGAGAACTTTCGATATCGTTTCCAAGCGTGTTGCTACAGGATTCCAAAATAAGCTTGATCTTGCACAGGCAGAGATTACCATTGCTAACACGCGCGCCCAAATTCCCCTGTATGAGGCAAATATCAAAACTTGTCAGAACACGCTCGCCACGTTGCTGGGGACTACGGTGGATCGCATCAATCTCGTCCTTCCGAATCCGACCGTGTACAATAAGATACCGAGAGTTCCTACCGGATTGCCCTCCGAGTTGCTACGTCGCAGGCCGGATGTGCTTGCCGCGGAATATAATTTACATCGAGCCACGGCAAACATCGGAGTACAAGTTACTAATCTCTTCCCTCACATCAGTCTCACCGGTGGTACGTCCGGCAGCGCGCGCAGTGATTTCGCGGACTTTTTCCGTGGGGCGGGGTGGAGCCTTTCCGCGTCTGTGACGCAGACCCTGCTGAATCGCGTCCAGCTGCGCTCAAACGTGAAATTGGCACGCATAGCGCAACTGGAAAGTACGCAGGCCTATCGCAAGAACGTGCTGGCTGCTTTTGCTGAGGTGGAGAACTGTCTCATTGACTATGCCCGCCTCACCAATCAGCT
>CANPXA010000100.1 GCA_947585525.1 uncultured Akkermansia sp.
CGGAAGGTGCAGCGCGAGGAAGGTTCAAACTCCGGTCCTTTTCACGCAGAGCAGGAGTTTGATGTAGAGACGAATTTTACGTAGAGAGAGTGTCTGAACGCGCCAAAAATGGCGTAATTTTTGGATGAGGGAGGTGTATTTCTTCCTTATTGCCAACTCATAACGGTTCGGCCCCTCGCCATCAATCGTGCTCGGTACAGGGAGAGTTTTGAGCAAGGGAGGAGCGGCGGCGATGACGCGTAGTTGTCGGCTCAGGATGATGTCGGCAATGAGGGCATCTGCCGGAAGAAAGAACCTCTCCGAGTCGTGTAGGATGATTTCGGCAGCGCGTCGCGTGTACATGAACCCCGTTGCGCCGCGACCGAAGTGTTTTAAGAAGACAGGCTGCAGAATACTATCCTGTCCCCACTTGAGACAGAGAGGAAAAACCTTGCTTGGCCCTCGCAATTCAAGTTTGACGACATCCCATCCCGTTACCTGATGGATCAGCTCCTGAATTCCCTTGTTGAGACAGGGAAGGAGTTGAGCATCGTCCTCTAAAACGACTCCGTACTCCATCCCGTCATCCAAGAATTGTTGAAGGGCTTTTCTGTGGCTCATCACGCAGGCTACCTCATTGGGTACGAGCTCGTAGTTGTAATATCTTTTTGTTTTCTTTGCCTCGTATCCGGGCAAGTTGTTTTGTTCAACTTCTTGCCCTGATATGGCGGTGATGAATTGGAAATTAGCCCCAACAGCTTCCATTTGCCGCTGCATACTCTCATGACGATCGGTTGCAGTCGGCAAGTTGATAATGTAGTACTGGATGCTGCTGCTTTCGTTCATACACGAAAAGTATCTTCGTTTTTATAGAAACATACGGGATTGAGGAACCTTCATCTGCGACATGACGATTCCTTCAGAACGGCGCGAGCATAATTGATTTGAAAGGCGCTTGTCAAGTCTAATTTTTAGATTTAATTCTGTTTATATTCAACATAACAGGAACACAACCGCAGAGAATGTCGCATAGTATGGAAGAGGGCATCGCGTGTCTTTGAACATTGACCTCACAACGACGCACGACGATTTTCTCTACCTCCTTTTCTGAAGCGTCACAGTTCCACGAGTTTTGCTCGCCGAGTCTAATCGATCCATGACTCGTTACACCTTTTCAGTTCGTAGGGCAATTGGTTGCATAGTCGTTGAAAAGGAACAAATGATATAAGGATTCGACGTACATATTTCAATGACGGTCGATGACCAAGAGACAAAAACGAATACCATGAAACAAAAAAATGATACAAAGGACGAGCGAGGAAAAGCATTATTGGCTTTGGTGAGAGAAATGGGGATAGAGATGGGAGAGGCAGTGCGGTTCCTTCGCATTGCTCAAAGAGAGGGAGGAGGATGCTTGAGCAGAACCGAGCGGTACATTGCCCTCGGTAAAGAGGAGATGAAGAAAAGAAGAAAAACCATTACCTTTGAGAAAGCCGTGCAGCTCGCCCTCAATGACAGAAAAGAGCACCGCAAGCGTACCCTGAGTGACCTTCGATACATTGCGCGTAGATTCATGCGTAAGTGTCCGGAATTGGCAAAACGAAGGATACGCACGATACGAGTTGAGGAGTGCACAGAATGGATTGAGCGAGCTTTTGATACTCCGAGTCAGAGAAAAAAGGCGCGCGCAGCTCTCTCGGGCATTTTTTCCAGTGCAATACGGCACGGGTGGTGTGCGGAAAACCCGGTGCGACTGGTACTCGTACCGGATGTGAAGGAGAAACGCATTTCCATCCTCACCACGGAGGAGAGTGAACGTTTGCTGTCTGCAGCGGAAAACTACGAAGGCGGCATCTGTCTGTCAGCCGTGGCGATGATGCTCTACGCCGGAGTGAGACCGCACGAAGTTGCACGTCTCACATGGGAGCAGGTTCATATGTCTCAGGGTGTCATCCACATCCTGCCGGAGCATAGCAAGACCGGTGGCGCGCGGCATGTCACCATATCTCCTGTACTTGCTCATGTGCTGGAACCTGTCCGGAAAGTAAGCTCACCTGATTCGCTCATCTGTCCGCCTAATTGGATCAAGCACTGGACTCGTTTGCACCGGATTGCCGGATGGACACCTCAGGACGGGAAACCGTGGCGTCCTGATGTGCTGCGTCATACATTTGCTACGAATCATCTCAAGGAACACCATGATTACAGAGCCTTGCAGTATGAGATGGGACACAGAAGCGTCGAATTGCTGCGCACGCGTTACATCGCGATGTGAGGGGAGAGGGCGAAATTTACTTGATTCTCGGGGAAGATGAGGTTAGAATGCGGGAGAATGAGCATACGTGGCATCTATGAATTTTACCGTGAGGGATTTCGTCGGATGACGCTGGGGAGGACGCTCTGGTGCATCATCTTGGTGAAGCTTGTGGTGATCTTCGTAGCGCTCCGAGTATTCTTTTTCACGCCGTATTTGCAGGGGACAGACGAGCAGAAGAGCCGGACTGTGACCGCGGAGCTAATCAACCGACATTAATTATGGAACCTATCGACACCTCTCTCATCGACTGGTCGCGTGCGCAATTCGCGCTGACAGCTATGTACCACTGGGTCTTCGTGCCGCTGACGTTAGGGTTGGGGCTTATCATGTGCCTCATGGAGACCGTTTATGTGCGGACGGGGAAGGAGTTTTGGAAGACAGCGACTCAGTTTTGGATGAAACTTTTCGGCATCAACTTTGCCATGGGCGTGGCCACAGGAATCATCCTGGAGTTTGAATTCGGAACCAACTGGAGCAACTACAGCTGGTTCGTGGGGGACATTTTCGGGGCACCTCTCGCGGTGGAGGGCATTGTTGCGTTTTTCTTGGAGGCTACTTTCATTGCGCTCATGTTTTTCGGCTGGGAAAAGCTGGGGCGCAAAACCCATTTGCTCTCCACGTGGATGACGGTTCTGGGAGCTACGTTTTCTGCGTGGTGGATTCTCGTGGCCAATTCGTGGATGCAGTACCCGGTAGGTATGGAATTCAATCCGGAAACTGTACGCAGCGAAATGGTGAACTTTGCCGCGGTGGCGCTTTCACCCGTAGCTGTTACCAAGTTTTTGCACACGGTTACGTCCTCGTGGGTGCTGGGCGCTGTGTTCGTGGTGGGGGTGAGCTCCTGGTACCTCTTGCGCGGAAGACACACGGATTTTGCGCATGCGAGTATCCGCGTGGCGGCGATATTCGGACTCATCGCTTCCCTTCTCACCGTTGCCACCGGCCATCAGAGCGGGGTGGACATTGCCCGCCACCAACCCATGAAGCTCGCCGCCGCTGAAGGTCTCTACGAGGGGGGGCAGGGAGTCGGTCTCGTCGGACTCGGCATTCTTAAACCCGGCATCGACTGGAGCAACCCCTCAGAGGATCCCTTCCTCTGGAAACTGGAGATACCTTGCGGACTCTCAATTCTGGCGACCAACTCCCCGGAGGGGTACGTGCCGGGCATTAAAAATATACTGGAAGGGGGCTACGTGGGCGAGGATGGCTTGCCGGAACTCTCCGCTGAGAAGAAGATGGAGATGGGAGGCAAGGCCATTGAGGCGTTGGCTGCTTCTCAGGCAGGGAAGAATGAACAGGCTGTGCAGACCCTGCGCGAGAACTTCCCCTACTTCGGCTACGGTTATCTGAAGAGCCCTGCTGAGCTGGTGCCCCCGGTGGTTCCCACGTTTTACTCTTTCCGCGTGATGGTGATACTGGGAGGATATTTCATTGCTCTCTTTGCGGGATTGCTTCTTGTGGGAAAGCGGATAGGTCGGTGGAAGCCGGTGCTCGTCGCGGTATTATTGAGCATTCCTCTGGCTTATCTGGCAAGCGAGGCCGGATGGATTGTGGCGGAAGTGGGACGTCAGCCGTGGGCCATCCAAGGGTTGTTGCCGAACTGCGCCGCCGTCTCCAAACTTTCCGCCTGTTCGGTGCAGACGACTTTCTGGATTTTTGCCGCGCTCTTCACCACGCTGCTTCTCGCGGAGCTTTGCATCATGATTCGAGCCATCTCTGACGGACCTGACAAGGAATCTGCCTAACCCTCTCACCTTTCTCCGACCTATGAACGACACATTTTTTCAAGAATACTGGTGGTTTCTCGTATCCCTGCTAGGAGCTTTGTTCGTGTTCCTCATGTTTGTGCAGGGTGGACAGACGCTTCTCTGGGCACTCGGTCGTACGGAGCAACAGAGGCGTATGCTTCTGCTTGCCACGGGACGCAAGTGGGAGATCACATTCACAACGCTTGTCACCTTCGGAGGCGCTTTCTTTGCATCCTTCCCATTGTTCTACTCCACAAGTTTCGGTGGGGCCTATTGGGTGTGGATGCTCATTCTCCTCTGTTTTGTGATTCAGGCTGTGTCCTATGAGTTTCAGCTGAAGAGGTCCAATGTACTGGGCACCGGTGTCTATCGTACCTTTCTCCTGCTCAACGGGGTGCTCGGCCCCCTGTTGGTCGGCACCGCCGTTGGTACTCTCTTTTTTGGCGCAGAGTTTATCATCGACAAGCAAGCTATCGTTCTCCCCGGCGAGCCACCGGTTATTTCTCGCTGGGCTACGCCGTGGCATGGACTGGAGGCGGTGCTGGATATCCGCAACGTGTTGCTCGGTCTCGCTGTGCTCATGCTTTCACGTTGCCTCGCGCATCTTTACTTCCTCAATCGCATCGAGGACGTCGAGGTTCGCTCCCGTAGCCTGCGGTTGCTCCCGTGGGAAATCGTGCTTTTCCTCGTCTTCTTCCTCAGCTTCATCGGCTTTTGGATCACGGCTGATGGCTATGTCGTGGGGCAGGGCGGTTCCATTGCGGTGGAATCCATGCGTCACTTGCATGACTTGCTTGCCATGCCGGAGGTGTTGGTGATGCTGGTGCTCGGTGTCCTGCTCGTACTCACAGGCTTGCTGATGCCCTTGCTGAAGGGAGGTTGCCGCAGCGGAATATGGAGCGCTGGTCTCGGCACGGTGCTCACCGTGCTGGCTCTGCTGCTCAGCATCGGTTGGCATGGTGGAATCTATTACCCCTCGCTGGCGGATCCCTCCTCGTCACTCACTCTTTCCAACAGCTGCTCAAGTGAGTATACTCTCAAGGTCATGAGTGCCGTCTCCCTGCTCATTCCCTTTGTGCTTGCCTACATCATCTGGGCTTGGCACGCATTGGAGAAGTCTCCCATCCAACTTTCCGAGGTTGATCAATCACACTGAGCGGATGAACGCTCGGGAAGAGGGCGCATCGGTACACTCAGGAGAGGAGTTGATGAACGAGAGTGCGAGCCGCAAAGTCATCGGCGAGGATGGTGTCGAGCTCCATGGCGGAGGAGTGAGGTGAAATTTGCTCGTACACCTTTTGAACCGTTTCCCAGATGCCGGGGAAAGAGATGCGTCCGGCAACAAAGGCTCGGACAGCCTCTTCGTTGGCCGCGTTAAAAATGGCCGGCATGGTGCCGCCGAGCTCGGCGGCACGACGTGCGAGATTGAGCGCCGGAAAGTCATCGAGGCGTGGGCGCTCAAAATGGAGGTCACACATATCCTCAAGGTGCAACTGTTTGAGATGTCCATCCACGCGTTGCGGAAAGGTGATGGCATATTGGATAGGGAAGCACATATCACTGCAGCTTAACTGAGCAAGCAGAGAGCCATCTTTGAATTCTACAAGAGAGTGGACGATGCTCTGCGGGTGCACGAGAACATCCACCTGCGCGATGGGAATACCGAAGAGGTGACGGGCCTCAATCATCTCGAGCCCTTTGTTGAAGAGCGTGGCGCAGTCGATGGTGATTTTCTGCCCCATTTTCCAAGTGGGGTGGAGAAGAGCCTGCTGCAGAGTCACGTTTTTGAGCTCCTCCCGTGGAGCCCTCAGAAAAGGTCCCCCACTGGCCGTGAGTATAAGACGATTCACCTCCGTAGAGCCTCCCGGGTTTGCGTGCAGACATTGGAAGATGGCGTTGTGTTCGCTGTCCACCGGCAATACCTGAACTCCGGCTTCTCGTGCCTTGCTCATTACGAGTTCTCCTGCCATTACCAGAACCTCTTTGCTCGCTATGGCCAGATCCTTTCGTTCCTCGATGGCACGTAAGGTGGGGCGCAGCCCGGCAGTCCCGATGATAGAGATAAGCACCATATTCGCATCCTCCAGCGCGGCAAGTTCGCACAAACCTTCATCGCCTACATGCACGGTCACTCCGCTTGGCAGCATCCTCTTTAATTCATCGCACTTGCTCTCGTCAGCGATACAGACGTGCCGCACGCCGAACTCCACGGCTTGCTCAGCGAGCTTGGCAACATTGCTGTGCGCCGCGAGAGCTACAACCTCCATGCGGTCGGGAATCCTGCGAGCAACCTTCAGAGCGCTCGTCCCGATGCTCCCCGTAGAGCCTAGAATCACAACCCGACGCCGTGTACCCATACGCCCGGCATCATAGCACATCTGCTTCCCATCTGCAAGCACAGACAAAAATCCTCGGCGGTCACGCGTTACCTCATAATTCAGGACGCCGAAAAGAAAGAATGGTACAATGAGTTAGGATCGGTTACCTCAAAAATAG
>CANPXA010000101.1 GCA_947585525.1 uncultured Akkermansia sp.
TCATGTGTCCAGGAATAAGCTTGCATATCTGTGCTAATATGGGTATGTTTGACATGGTGTTTGTTTGGGTGAAACCCCATTATGAGTGTAATCGGGTCAAAGTGCAAACACCATTTTTTTATCCCTTCTCATTTTCCTATGGGATGACAATGCATTTAATTTTACGCTCCACACAATTATTTGAACCATGCGAATAGAACTGATAACAGGTAGGAAAGGAGGGTGGAAAGATGAGTTAACAAATCTTCTCTGCACAGTTGGTCTTCTTGTTATATTTATGGGGACTGTCCATGTCTATAACATGTTCGCTGACGATATGTTTGCACAATTCTTTTATGCCGAAGAAACAGAGGGAGTTATTACGCACGTAGAGACAGTGAGCAGCCGAAGCTCAGTACGTAATAAACATCTTGAGATCGAATACGTTAATGCTGAAGGAAAAACACGAGGGTTTTGGACACAGAGGACTACTAAAAAAGATGTAGGAGATAAAATGAAGGTGCGATATAGTAGGCAAGGGGGTGCAGTCGTTGCCGACACTTTGCCTGAGCTGATATTCGATATCGTCATGGTAGTCTTTCTTTTCCATTTCATTCTTCTTTTATCATTTTGGTTGTTTTCATATATTTTATGGTATGATCGACGTGTGCATATTGTGATTCGTAAGTGGAAAATACGTTTGAAGAGAAGATTCGGAAGGAAAAAATACATCGGACGGGAATAGGATGTGAATGGCATAACCTCGGATGCTTGCCTCCCCGCGCTTCGCGCGCCAGCATCCCAAATCGTCAATGAATTGTGTTACATCGTCTACCGATAACTGCGTGTTGGGATCGCGTTTTTCATGGAACACATATGCTTGACTTACGGAGGGAGGGGGAGTAGACTTGACCCGCAACAAAAGAACCCCTGAACGATATGTCGAGGACACCAATTATAGCCGCAAACTGGAAGATGAATATGGGCCCGAAAGAGGCTCGTGAATTTTTAGCCGCTTTCAAGCAGGAGCAGCTCTGCGACTGCAAAGGAGTGCAGAAGGTGATCGTGCCGCCCTTTGTCACGATACCCACTGTGATGGACGCCTTGGATGGCTGCAAGTGCATCGGCGTGGGCGCGCAGGATGTGAGCGACCACGACAACGGAGCCTTCACGGGCGAGATTTCCACGGCGATGTTGTTGGAGCTGGGTTGCAGTTATGTCGTGCTCGGCCACAGCGAGCGTCGGCAGTACCACGGCGAGACCAACGCGTACATCAACAAGAAAATCAAAAAGGCGCTCGCGGCGGGACTCGTCCCCATCTATTGCATCGGCGAGACGCTTGAGCAACGCGAGGCCGGCAAGCTGCAGGATATCCTCAAGAGTCAGGTGGTGGAAGGATTGGCTGATCTGACTCCTGAGCAGGTGTCGGGCATCGTTATCGCTTATGAGCCGGTGTGGGCCATCGGTACGGGAAAAACCGCCAGCGCGGCCGATGCGCAGGACGCGCATGCTTTCATCCGCAGCGTGGTGGCGGAGACCTTCGGCACGGATGCCGCCGCAGCGGTGCGCATCCAGTACGGCGGATCCGTGAAACCGGGCAACGCGGCGGAGTTGATGAGCCAGCCGGACATCGATGGAGCGCTTGTGGGAGGCGCTGCGCTGAAGCCGGATTCTTTCGCGGCCATCATCCGCGCTGCTGTGTGAGATTGCACGGAACAGACGACTTTCAGACCCATCCTCTTCCTCCCCGTGAGGAAGAGGATTTTTTTCATACGCGTGTGGAGCGGAAGATCAGGAAAGCCGGCAGACCCAGCAGCAGGAGCTCGGCAAAGAAGATGCCGAGACTCAGGAGTCCCGGCTCCTCGTACGGTGAGAAGGTCGAGGTGAGCAGGTACCACGCCACTACGGCGAGGAGGAGGACAAAGAAGCTTCTCGCCAAGCCTCGCAAGATGCCGGTCGGTTTTCGCACCGACGCCGATGCGCCCGCCGCCGTAGTCAGCGCGATAGCAGGGAGGAACGGGGAAAGGAGAACGCCCATATAGTGAGCGATGCAGATGAAGGAGGCGATCGAGAGCGCGCCTACAAGCACGCGCACGACCCCGAAGCGGCGCCACGGAAAAGCGGCGTACGAAACGAGCACGCAGCCGAAGGCGCTCATGTACCACGTGCGCGAAGGAGAAATGTCCGACGTGTCCCCGACGAGGAGCAGGATCATCAGCGGCAGCCAGCCGCACCACAGCAGACTGGGTGCGAGCCGTGCTAAATTATTCTTGAATGCGGCGATTCCTTCGTTGTCGTTCGACCGCGCGTTGCCCATGACCGAGGAAAGGAGAAAGCAGCCCAGCATCACGGTACTCAGGAAAAAGGTGGACGAGAGAAGGGCAGGGAGCAGCACAACTTTCAATCGGCTCAACTCCGGGTGGGTGAACGGATCCGCCCCCATCACCTTCTGCAGAAAACTATTCTGGAAAAGCAAGATGAGGGTGAGAAGAACGAGGGCAGCACGTCTGTTCATAGCCGGTCAGAGCGCTTGGAAGCGGCGTTGAATTTCGTTGATGGAGAGGGGAATCATCGTGGGTTTGCCACGAGGGGTGCAGTAGGGGATTTCGCAGTGCAACAAGTCGCGCAGGAGGGGGGTCGGGTTCTGCATCCAATCTTCCATCGATTCCTTCATCACATAGCGCTGAGCCAGGCGAATGGCAAAGAGTTCGTAAGGGTCGCGGGAGCGCTTGAGTTTAGTCTCACCGTTGCTGAATGCCTCGATCAGTTCCGCAATGAAGTCGTCCACCTTATCCAGCGAGAGAAAGATGGGAATAGAGTCAACGCGAAGAGTGCGCTCGCCGAAGAACTGTACCCGGAAGCCCGCCTGGATCAACAGAGGTTGCAGATCCTTCACAAGTCCTACGTCTCGAATATCTAACTCCACCATGGCGGGAGCGAGCAGCTGTTGCGACGGAATGGGACGCTTATTGGCTGCAACGAGACGCTCAAAGACGATGCGTTCTCTGGCTGCCTTGATGGAGAGCAGAACCAGACCGTCTGCGTTTTCAAAAAGGCCGTATTGGTCCCGAATGATGCCGAGGAGACGGAAGGAGGGTACATTCTGCTCTTGCGGGGACTCGTCGTGTGGGTGTTGGGTTGCCGCTTTCGACTGGGGAGGGGCAGGCATATCCAGCTCCTGCTGCCGGGGTTCTACAACGAGGCGCAAGGCGGGGCGTATGGGTGCGACTTCTTCATCTTGCCCGACCTGAGATTCATCAGAGGTTTGCGGGCGAGGAGGCGAGGAAGGGGGCAGGACGTTGCTTCTCGGCGCGGGGGGCGAAACCGTCTCGGGCTCAGCGGATCTTCCGCCGCGGGCGAATTCGGCGAGTGTCGCCGAAATGGCGTCCATCACTGCCGCCGTCAGGTCCGCCGGTCTCCGGAAGCGTACCTCGCGTTTGGCGGGATGAACATTCACATCCACCAGGGCGGGATCCATTTCGATGTAAACAAAATACCCCGGCTGCAAGCCTGTGGGAAATCCCCCGTAACCGTCCCGCACCGCTCGGGAAACCATCTTATCCTCTATCGGGCGTCCATTGAGAAAGATGTATTGAAGGCGTCGGTTGCGACGTGCATCGGTGAGAGGCATCAGATATCCCTCCACGTGCACACCTACGCCGGTGGTCGGGCGGATGCGCAGCAGCTTACCGGCGTTCTCCTTGCCGTAGAATTCCGAGATGCGGTGGCGCAGATCTGTTGTGGCGGGCGTGTCAAACACCGTTTCTCCGTCACGGATGAAGGTAAAACGCAGATCGGGGAAAGCGAGGGCGTGCAGCTTGAGTTGTTGTTCGATGTGTCCTGATTCTGTTTCAAGACTCTTCAGGAATTTGCGACGCGCGGGGGTGTTGTAGAAGAGATCGCGAACTTCAATTTCTGTGCCCGGAGGACACCCGGCGGCACGGATTTCCTGCAGCTCTCCGCCGTGGCAGTCGAGTCGCGAGCCTTCCACGTCCTGCTTCCTACGGGTGGTTATTGAGACCTGTGCCACGGAGGCGATGCTGGGAAGAGCTTCCCCACGGAAGCCCATCTGGTGGATGTCAAAGAGTTCCTCGTAGGTTCTCAGTTTACTCGTGGCATGGCGTTCAAGGCACATCTCCAGATCGGCTCGGCTCATGCCGTCCCCGTCATCGGCGACCTTGATGGAGGCAACGCCCCCGCGGGATATTTCCACGCGGATGCTTTTGGCATGGGCATCGATACTGTTTTCTACCAGTTCCTTCACAACAGAAGCGGGGCGTTCGACCACTTCCCCGGCGGCGACTTGGCTCGCGAGGGTGTCGCTCATGCGTTGGATGGTACGTTCCTCCTCAATCATGTCTTCTCCGGATCAACTGAAAACTTTCTGCAGCACGAGAGCCGTGCGCGGGAGTAAATAGAGGGATAATTTGCCGCTGCCGTTTGTGGTGTGCGCCACACTGACATCCTGTCGGGCAAGACCACCGTATTCGGCGGCATCGCTATCCAGCACGACTCTCCACTCACCCGCCTGCGGAGCGTGCAACTCGTACCCCGGGAGAGCCCTGTCACCGTTCCAATTCAACACAAAGATCAGCCCGGCGCGTTCAAAAGCCAACACGCGGTTGGTCTCATCCATATTGAGAGGTTGGGCGGGAGGAGCGGAGAGGATATCGTGCTGCTGAGCGAGGCGAAGCATGGCCTTATCAAAGGCATTGAGGAAGCGGTACCGCAGGTTGGCAGCATCCACGAGGCTCCACTGCCGTCTGCAGTACTTGTAGGAGAAACCGTTGCCTTCTCTCGGGAAGTCGATCCATTCCGGATGACCGAACTCATTGCCCATGAAATTCAGCCACCCCTCCCCACCGGCGGCGAGTGTCACCAGACGGATCATCTTGTGCAGCGCCATCCCACGGTCGATCACCATGCTCGGTTTGTCCGTGGCCATGTTGTCGTACATTTCGGCATCCATCAGCCGGAAAGCGATGGTCTTGTCACCGACAAGCGCCTGGTCGTGACTTTCCGCGTAGGCGATGTTCGGTTCGCCGTAGCGGCGGTTGGTAAGGGTGTACCACATGTCGCCCATGCTCCACTCTTCATCCCGTTTCTCCTTGATGAGTTTGATCCAGTAATCGGGAAGCCCCATGGCCAAGCGGTGGCTGAAGCCCATACCTCCCTCATCGACGGGTCGGCAAAGACCGGGCATGCCACTCATGTCCTCCGCTACAAGGATGGCGCCGGGGCGCACTTCCTGAACGAGGGTTGTGGCGAGCTGAAGATAGGTGATGGCATCCACGTTTACCCGGTCGTTGAAGTAGCAACCCAGGTCGGTAAAAGCCTCATGCCCGTGATGCAGGTAGAGCATACTGGTTACGCCATCAAAGCGGAACCCGTCGAAATGATATTCCTCCAGCCACCAGCGCAGGTTGCTGAGCAGGAAACGCTGTACCTCCGGTTTGCCGTAGTCGAAGAGACAACTGTCCCAGTCGGGGTGCCGACTGTCGCGTTCTCCCGCATGGAAATATTGTCCGCCGGAGCCGTCGAAATCGTTGAGCCCTTCGGCCATGTTTTTCACGGCGTGGGAGTGAACCACATCCAGCAGGACGGCTATTTTAAGACCGTGCGCTGTGTCAATGAGGCGTTTGAGTTGTTCTGGAGTACCGAAGCGGTTGCAGGGAGCAAAGTAGGAGGAGACGTGGTAGCCGAAGGAGCCGTAGTAGGGGTGCTCCTGGATGGCCATGAGTTGCACGCAGTTGTAGCCTTGCTCGGCGATGCGCGGCAGCACGTTGTCCGTAAACTCATCGTACGAATGGATGCATTCCTCCTCGCCGGCCATGCCTATGTGCGTCTCGTAGATGAACGGCGTTTTGACGGAAGCCGGCGTCCATCGCGTATCATTCCACTTGTACGGCTCGGGTGGGTCCCAGATGACGCCGGAGTAATCATAATTGTGAGGATCCTGGTAGGTGAAGCGAATCCACGCGGGAATTCGGTCGCGTCCGGAAGCGTCCGCGCCGATGACATGTACCTTGACATGGTCCCCGTGTTTGAGGGAACCGGCGGGGAGGCGCACTTCCCAGATGCCCTCATCATCCGGTTGCAGGGGGGTGGCTGAGCGATCCCATCCGTTGAAGTCCCCTATGAGGGAGAGACTGCGGGCGCCGGGAGCCCATTCGCGATAGATCCAATCACCGGATTCCGGATCGTGATTAAACCCCATGGTCTCGTAGCCTTTCGCTGCATTTGCCAAGCTCCCGAAACGCTGAGCGAACACCTCCGCCCGGCTGTCATACAGGCGCAGCCTTGCTTTCAGCTCATTCTCGTAGGGGGCCAGCCAACTGTCCGCCAGCACGAGCCCCAAGATGGGAGGTCTTCTCATACCCCTGTATTTTACCTTTTTTCGCATTCTTGTTCAATCCTATTTTCCCAAGGAAATTGTGGCGCAATCGGACAAAAATGAGTGTACCGAACGGGGAAAAAGGGGGCAAGAGATTTATCATTTGGACAAAAATAGCGTA
>CANPXA010000102.1 GCA_947585525.1 uncultured Akkermansia sp.
GTCGCCCCCCTCTGCCGTAAGCTTATTCTCGTCGAGTTCGATAAGCGGCTCGCGGACTACCAGCGCACCCGCTGGGCAGAAGATTCGCATGTGGAGGTACACCAAGCGGACGCAGCTACCTGGGATCCGCGACCACTTTTTGCGGAACAACCGATGAAATTCCTTGGGAATCTTCCTTACTCATCAGGCGGCGCCATCCTCGCAAATTTTCTGCATCATGAGAGTCCATGCAGTCGCGCTGTTATCATGTTGCAAAAAGAGCTCGTGGAGCGCATCCTTGCCAAGCCCGGAGATGAGGCGTATGGATTGCTGACCCTGCGCATGCAGATGAATTGGGAAGGGAGTATGGTCCGCACGGTACCGCCGACAGCCTTTCGTCCGCAACCCAAAGTGGACTCTGCCGTGATGGTGCTTACCCCCCGGGATGCTCAAAATGAGCCGCTCTATGACCATCGGTTGATGGATGAACTGATGCGCCGCTGCTTCTCTTGCCGGCGCAAGCAGATGCGTAAGCAAATGCCCGCCCTACCCCCCTGGGAACAACTCTGTGCGGAACTCAGCATCTCCCCCACAGCTCGCCCGGAGGAAGTAAGCCTGTCGCAGTGGATTGCTCTGACTCGAGCATACGATACAAACCCACTGGCGGATATTCCTCAACAGGACAACGAACTTTTCGATGTTGTGGATGAGGAAGATCGTGTTCTGCGCCAAGCCACGCGCAGGGAGGTACACGAGTGCGGACTCATCCATCGTGCCGTGCATATCCTCGTGTTTAACAAGCATGGGGATTGTCTGCTTCAAAAGCGTTCCCTACTCAAGGACCATATGCCTGGCTTGTGGGATTCCTCGGCCGCAGGTCATTTGGACGCGGGGGAAACGTACGAATATGCCGCCCATCGCGAGCTACGTGAGGAACTTAACATTCCCCAAGACTGTCCTCTCCGACTCATTGGCAAAATACCACCCTCTCCCTCCACCGGTATGGAACATGTGTCTCTCTACGCTGCCCGCTACGACGGCAAGGTACGCTACCCTGCCGCTGAAATATCAACTGTACTACCCTTCTCTCCGGCTATCATCGACGACTGGCTGGAGCGGCGACCTCAGGATTTCGCCTCTTCTTTCGCGACGTGCTGGAAATTGATGAAGACCTCACCTCTCGCGTCCACAGAACTTAACTACTCCCATCGTTCCTGACACTTGGCTGTCACGCATCTTTTCTCCACATAACGAATAGGAAGTTCGGACGCCTGAGCTCGGTTGCCTAAAACTTCAGCATTTTTTTCGGAAAGACCGTGCGGCGCAAAGAAACTTCCTAACCATCGGTCCGACATGAACAACACTCCGTTGTTCATCCTTGCCATCCGAGCACCTGTGCTTATTGCGCTTTTTCTTGCTGTGTCGCCTTTTCGGCAGCTTTTTTAGCTTGTTCAGCGCCCGCCTTGCTGATGTCTGCGCTGGCTTTAACACGCTTCAACATGCCGTTCAGATCAGGCGCCATCGGTGAATCCGGAGCAGCTTCAATCGCCTTTTCCACATAAGCCACGGCATCCGCGGCATTCAACTGACGAAGGTAGGTCACCGCCACCAAACGGTAGAGCGATTGACGAACGAACGGCATGAGATCCTCGCGATCAAGCTGCTTGAGTGTTTCTTCACGCAGACGTTGAAGAGCCGTAGCAGGCGTTACATCCGCGAGCGCCTTCCCCATTTCCTCATCCACATGGCGCATCTGCTCCACAGCTTGCTTCATCTCATTTTCCAAACGCACCATGCCGGTCTTGTCCTGGGGATCGAGCGAGCGTATCTCCTCCATCGTGTGGCTGTAATAAATCGGTCGTAAAGGCATGGGGACAAGCTTGATCGCCTCCCAGAGTTCCTGCGCGCGCTGCTCACTGGTGAGCTTTGCCGCAGCGGCGAAGTGCTCATCAAATTTCTTGACTCTCTCCATTCCTTCGCGGAATTCCTTCAGGTACTCCCCCGGGGAATCGGAAGACCCCACCCGGACTACAAAAGGACATCCCGCATCATTCACCAGCACCATCGTTGGGAACCCACGAACTCCGTACCTCTCACTCAGCTCGTAGAGTTCAGCCGCCCCGGGGCTCTCTTTTTTCATCTCCGCCGGGTAATTCAACTTGATGGTCACGAGTCCTTTTTCTTTCACAAAGTCACCGAACTCATCACCGGACAGCACTTTCTCATCCAATATCTTACACTGCGGGCACCAACCCTCCCCCGTGAAATAGATCAAAGCCGCCAGCCCTTGCTCCTGCGCGGTCTTCATGCCGGTCTTGAAATCCGGCTCCCACTTCAACTCCTCGCGCCCGCACCCGCACATCATCACCATGACCCCGAGAAGCGCCATCATTCGAAATAGTTTTTTCATGCGTCCATCTTACTGATTTATGTCGAACTTGTCAACCCGCGGCGGCAAACGCATAGAGCGAACGCATTGGAAATGCGTTCGCTATTTACGATTTGAGGAATTCCGCGCCGCCGGCGCAATTTAGCGGGGCGATAGCGAAGGTGGAAGGAGGAAGCATGGGGCGGTAGTGGATAGGAAAGGGGCGAGGTGCATGGCTGCGCCTATATACGACTTACGACTTATTAAGCACGCTCTGCGGTGGACGCCGTCAAACAAAAAGAGCCGCCGTCTGTTTGAATCAGGCGGCGACTGAGAAAATGGAATTCGTAAATGAAATGGACGACTTCAGCGACGAAGGGAAAGCTTGCTAAGCAGGCTACGGTAGAGTTCCGGATTCGTGCGCTTGGCGTAGTCAAGCAACTTACGGCGCTTGGCCACCATCATAAGCAAGCCTCGCCGTGAAGCGTGGTCTTTCTTATGCTCCGTGAGGTGCTCGGTGAGATGCTGGATACGCTTGGTCAAAACCGCCACCTGGAAACCGGTGGAACCGGTGTCCTTCTCGTCGGTCTTGAAGTCGTTTACGTTGATTTCGCTCATACTTGTTCTTGTGATTGGGTTGATTTTTCGTGGCTGCGGCAAATCGACCTTACAAGGTGGGGAAATTATACGCCTATCACATGATCTTGCAAGACTAAAATCAAACGCAAACACGAAAATTCACATTTGTCCCCATCAATTTTCTCTGATCTCATTCACCCCCCCATTCCACATGCGTTTCCCAGGTGAGGGAAGTTCAAGCGGTAAGACGACTTAGCGTAACCACGAATCTTTCTCACTACACATCCCTTCGTTTCAAAAATTCCGCTGCCCATTCGCTCCGCTTCCCCGCGCCGACGGCGCGCTAACATTCAAATCGTAAAACGTATGTCGTAAATAGGCAAACGCCTTTCTAATGCGTTTGCCCCGGTCCTTCTCACCGTGTCTGCCGCCCCGTAGCGCGGTGAGCGGAATCGAGGGCACGTTTGGCGGCAGCGTTCCCCTGCTCCGCCGCTCGGCTCCACCAGTAGCACGCTCCTTCGCGGTCATGCTCCATCTTGAGCAGAGCTACTCCGATGTCCAGCAAGCACCCGTACTTAAACTGAGCCTGGGCATCTCCGCTCTCTGCCGCCTCCCGCAACCTCCGCACGTATTCCTCCAAGTTGCGCCGTTGTTGCTCCACCGGCAGAGGAGATTCGCCGGGCGTCAACTTCGTTCCGACAGCCTCCTCCCTCTTCACCGTCCGGTGCATGTGTCTCAACATCGGAGGCAAGATAACAAACAAACTCATCAAGCACACCGCCACGTATCCCCACCCCGAAACTCGAGTAACCTTGCGGATGAGAAATGGTCGCACCCGCGTCGCCCTCGTACCATGGGGGCGTCTCTCGTTCCGGCGCCGATACGAGTTGCGTGTGGAGACGCGCGAATGATGACGGGGCATCTCAGCCAACTCCGGCAAATTTCCATAGCGGCTGTGCAGAAGCAGCCAATGATCGTATTCCTCCCGTAATTTCGAATCGCTAAGAGTGTGCCATGCCTCCTGAACAAGCATGAATTTTTCTTCAGCTCGAGGGTCATCTGCATTGTGATCCGGATGAATTTCCTTGACCAACTTACGGTAGGCCGTTTTGAGTTCACGGTCATCCGCCGTCGGTTCTACCCCCAACAAATGATAGTAGTCATCCCTCATGTTCCCTCCCTCCTTTCCTGCACCTCCGAACGCAGAGTCCGTCGTGGGCTCCAGCCCAGTCCCCGCAGTTTATCACAATTCACTCGCTGGTCGGTTCTACCGCGGCAACCTCCGAACGCAACTTCCGGTTCTTCACATTTTCTCTCACCCAGAACCTCAGCCAACATGGCGTACGCCTCCTGCAGAGTCAAGCTCTCTCCACTCGCATTGTATATCCCCGCACAACCACGATCGCAAATCACACGGAGGGCAGAGGCTGCATCCGACACATGCAGGTAGTTAACCACTCTCTGCTCACCACCTCCCAATCTCGGTTCCCCGGTCAAATACCTACGCACAAGTTCACACCTTCCCGCCCCGTACAAAGCAGCCAACCGCACCACCTTCCCGCAGCAATCGATAACCTTCCGCTCGGCCTCCAAAAGAATGCGCCTTCTCTCGCTGCTGCCCGGACACCGATTCTGCTCAGTCACACTCTCGCCTCCCTTTCCCTCGTACACCCCCGTGGATGAGCAAAATACGATTCGTTCCCCACGACAAAATCGAGTGACGTTGCTCACCACATCTCCATACGCACAAAGATAGTCCTGAACACTCCCACCATGCGTCGCCGTACAACAAAAGATTCCGTCCGGATCCGGCAACAATTCCATGGCCCGGCGGAGAGTTTCCGGATCCGCGGCATCTCCCTCCAAGTCCGCCGCACGCTTGTCAATCGTCAAAACACTCCAGCCCTCCGCGCGACACTGCTTCGCCAATTCCTTTCCCAAATGTCCGGCACCGATGATCCATGCACTGCGCTGTCGGTTCGTTCTCATGAAGATACCCTCGCGGCGCGGTACAATCTCTCAGCTCTTTCTAAATCACCGGGCAGGGTTATCTTGTCATTCTCCTGCACCCGCACCAGCTGTGTGACCACACCCAGCCCCTCCATGGCTGAGACCTCGTCTGTAAGCATCCTCCCGTCTGCCCGTGCTCTTTCATACGCCTTTCTCAGCAAATCCAGGCGAAATATCTGCGGTGTTTCCATTCCCCACAATCCGTCCCGACTGACCTCACCGCTTATCACACGTCCCTTCTCATCCGCTCTCTTCAAGGTGTCCACAATCGGGTGGGCACAGGCCGCCGCCCCGCTGACTCGAGCCGCCTCCAGACACCTTTTTATTCCCTCTGCGGTGATGAGCGGACGCGCGGCATCATGCACCGCCACCCACTCACTTCCCTCCGGGATCGCACACAAACCCGCCCACACAGAATCCTGTCTGCGCTCCCCTCCCTCCGCACGAACCAATGGGACACCCTCTGCGTACTCCCACGGCTTCAGTGCCTCCCAACGCTCCTTCGGACACACCAAGATGATGTCCCTCGCACCGGCTTGGGCAAAAGCGCGAACGCTATGACACATCACCGGCGCCCCACACAATAGGGCAGCCAATTTATCGAAGCCGGCTCTCCGAGAGCTGCCGGCAGCCACGATGACGGCGCTGTACATCATCAGGAAAGTCTCTTTGCTACCATGGCGGAAAGGATTTTTCCGGGAGCCCGTCCCTCCGTGCGCGCCTGCATCTCTTTCATCACCCTCCCCATGTCCTTCTTCGTGCTTGCACCCAACTCCGCCATCACCGTCTCCAAGATGGGCAATATCTCAGCCTCACTCATCTCCGCCGGCAAAAAGGCAGACAACACCTCAATCTCGGCTCGCTCCTTCTCTGCAAGCTCCGAACGTCCCGCTTCCGTGTACATTCGGACCGAATCCTCCCGTTGTTTGATTTGCTTACGCACGACATTCTGAGCTTCATTCTCCGGAAGCTCCTCATGCACGTTTCCCTTGGCCACCTGTGCATTCTGCAGCGCAGTCTTGAGACCGCGCAGCGCACCGAGTGCGAGAGCATCCTTCCCGAGCATAGCACGCTTCATTTCCGCCGTGAGCTTTTCATAGATCGTGTTCATAGTTCCCTTATTAAACCAGCTTTCTTCCCCCTCGTCAACCCCGACGAACAAAGATGTCCAGTCAGACGTACACGTGTCCCAACAAAATTTTCTCCGAACTCAATCAACTCATTCTCTATGCGCTTCCTGGACGAGGGAAGTTAAGATGGTAAGACGGCATAGCGCAAACACAAACCTTTCTCATCACTCATCCCCTCGTTTCAAAAATTCCGCTGCGCATTTGCTCCTCATCCCCGCGCGCAGCGCTAAAATTCACATCGTACATCGTACATCGTCCATCGTACACAATCAATGGGTTATGCTGTATTGTTTGCTGATATCTGCGTGTTGGGATCGCTTTTTCTTGGGACGGATCGTAATGCCTCAAAAGAAAAAGTCACCGAAGCCCGATGCCTCAAAATAAACGGTCACCCAAGAGCATAGCATTTT
>CANPXA010000103.1 GCA_947585525.1 uncultured Akkermansia sp.
TCGATGAGCTGGCGCGCCGAGTTGTAGGCATAGGTCGTCTTCACGCCATCCGCATCAATCTCCCAGAGCAATTGTCCCTGGCAGGTGAGCGCGCGTGAGGAGCTGCGTCCGTTGTCCCACCTCGTTCCGACGCGGCGGTTGAGCACATCGTATTCGTAGCTCACGCCATTGATGAGTTTCCATGTGCCGTCTTTTAGCAGCACGTAATCCTCCTCGCGCAGGGTATTGCCTTCCGCGCTGATGAAAGTCACGTGTCGCGTGCTCATCCCCGGTGCGGGATTATCTTCTGCATCCCGTGTTTCTTCAATCACCTTATAGAGCGCACCATATTCCCCCGTCCCCACGTAATCATAGACGGTGCGCGTGCCGTTTTCCTCCTGGCGCATCTTGATGCGTCCCTGAGCGTAGGGATTCGGCGCGCTCGCCAGCCATTTCTCCTCCACACTGATGCGGTGCCGTACCGGCACATCCTTCTTTTCTTCGCTGCTCCACCCGAACTCCTGCGTATCTTTTTCCACGCGTCTCACATGGTTTTGTTCCGTGTAGGTGAAAGCCTGACGGTTCCAAATGACGGAATACTCGCCGTTGTAATAGTATTTCGTGACGGAGGCCGGATCAGAGCTGTATGTTGCTTCTTTTCCCCGGTAGGTTGTTCCCGTCATTTGCTGGGCATTCTTTCCTTCTCCCCAAGGTGAGGACACCATGATCCTGCGTCCTTCTGCATCATAGAGGATCTTCTTTACTCCTGTTCGGACGGACTCCGTTTGCTCGATTTTTCCTGAAGTATTGTACTCGTACGTCGTTACCAGAGCTCCGGGCTCTCCGTAGCCCTGTACGCTCCGGCGCACCAAATCACCAAATATATCATCCACCTCAAAATCCCTTTTGACGCAGCTTGCCACCTTCCCTCTCTTGAGCTGGCGCGTTACAATCGAATAATGTTTCCCATCGTCACTCACCCTCTCCCGTCTGGTCTCCACCGCATCCTCTCCCTCGCCCTCAATCATGCTCCACGCGTCGTGCTCCCATATCCACTTTGTCACCATCTCTCCGTAGCTCTCCGGAAGCGTGTTGTCTTTTTCCTTCACGGTAACGCTGCGCTCATCGTCATCTGCCCGAACCGTAAAGATGCGCAGGGGCGTCCCTTTGTGACCGAAGAGTTCACCCTCTCCTGCCGGTGCCGTGACCTGAGCCGGAGGGTAGATGTCGATGTGATAACCGTTGCCATCTTCATCTGCGACAACATTAGCCAATCCGTCCCATGTGTTCCATACCTGCCGTATTGCGCTCGACCCTTCCTCTCCCTCCTTCCTTTCCCTGATGACGGCTGCGTACTGCAGCCCGTGCTCTGAGTCGATCTTGGATTGCTTGGGGCTTATATACCCTACGCAGTTTCCTTCTTGAAGATCAAAGAAATTCGCCGCCCCATTCGTGTAAGAGGCGCGAAGGTAACTGGCTTCTGCCAACGAGCATTCCACCCCTTTTCCCAATTCCTTATCTCGCACGAAATGCATCTGAACCTTTGTCTTGGACGACGCGCCAATGGGGAAAATCGCCTTCCCCGACCCATTGACAAGGAAGTTGACCTTCCCGATACCCCTTCTCAACACAAACATGCTGTTCCGCGTAATTCCCGTCTCCGGTAGCGCCACCCATGCCGAAAGCGGATGCCTCCATAGCAACCCCTCTGCCCGCCCGATGGTTGGATTGTACCCTCCATGGTTGATCCCCAATTCCAACGCACCTACCGGCACGCCGGACAGCCCACGAAATCTGCCGAACGTCGCCTTCCACTTCATGAGCGATGCATTTGACTGTCGTAGCGCCCCACTTCCTCCCGAACTGCTCCTCCAGTCTCCCATCACCGGTGTCCACTCCGTTCCTCTTACCTGCCTCGTTCCCGCGTTTCCATCACCGCCGTCCTCCCCGTCTCCATCTTCCTCACACTGTTCATCTCCGCAATCAGAGCATTGACCGTCTTCTGTGTCCTCCTCTCCCTCCTCACACGGTTCGCATTCTTCTTCGTCCTCATTCTCATCCGGCACTTGCGCGCACAGTGTAACGCCCGATATGGTAGCATTGAGGAAAGATACGTTCCCCGATGTGTCGACATCATCCGCATTTTCATGTGTGATGCTCACGCAATAACTTCCCGGATATGAGATGTTAAACACAAAGTCGAATGACACGCCGGCTCCGTGTTTGTCCCCGCTATCCTTCGTCTCGCCATCAACCGTCGCCGATACCCAATCGTCCACCGAACCGGACACACGAATCTCATACGTCGCTTCTTCTCCCTCTTCCTCCGGCGGTTGGTCAACAGTACACTGATAAGTCCTCGTCCCCATCTCCGCACTGGGTGGAGCTTTCTCAACGCGGTCGAAGACCACCGGGATCTCCCCGTTCCGAGCTTGCGGCAAACGAACCGTGTGAGATGCTACGTTTTCCCGGCGGGGATAGCTGTTACGAACGAAATATTTATTCATATCAACATATCGAGTTCAACCTCTCTTATACTCCACCCCCAAACAGCTGACAAGAATAAACTGCCTGACTTTCTCAAATTGTGGATCGCAGAATTAAATGCAACAGGGCACAAAAAAGGTGCCAAGAAGTTCAAAGTATGCCAGAGTAATTTCGGCTAAAACAACTGGGACACGATGAACAACGATCCAAAAAATCTGCTCAATGCGCACCTTATCAATAAATTGTAATTTGCAATCGCATTTGAGAAAAGTGACGCAACAGAGCAAAGCTCCTATTGATTGATATCATTCCTCGTATGTATGACCTCCGCATCGGGCAAAAGACGGGTTAATTTGGGAGAGGGATTCACGAGAACCACGCGCTCGCAGAGGCTCATCATCGGCAGGTCCGCCGCACTATCCGTGTAGCCCATCTGCGCTCGCGTGATGCCCGCGGCGGCGAGGCGCTGCACCTTGGCTTCCTTGCGATTGTTGCCCGGCGACGGAATGGCGGGCATGAACGGGAGTCTCCCATCGACAAACTCCACCGGCGTCGCAATCACGAGCGAAGCTCCCAACGCTTCGCCCAGCGGACGCGTCCACCACTCCGGAGAGGCGGAACAGAGAATCACCTCATCCCCGGCGGAGAGGTGCGCCTCCCAGCGTTGGCGCAATTCCGGGTAGAGAGCAGGCAGCAGCTCCTCCCGCGCAAAGGCTTCGCCATATCTTTCAAGCTCCTCGCGACGAAAACCCCAAGCGTAGCTCAAAAAAATACGTTTGAGCAGCTCGGTGCTGATGAGCCGCAATCCCCATGCGATGAATGCAGGAATAAAGGGCAGCATGAGCAGCAGGCGCCATGGATGACGCCGCAGGACGCGTCGCGCAAACTTCAGCTGAGAATCCCCGGCGAACAGGGTTCCATCCATGTCAAAAACGACCTTCATCTCTCCGTCTCTTGAGGTACCGGTAGCGCCACACGCTCATGATGGTGGCAGAAAGGAGGATGCCTCCCAAATGACCCGCCTCACCTCCCGCGTTATCCCCGTTAAACACAACGATGAGCACGGCAAAAACCAGCACCACGAGAGCCAAACTGCGCAGACTCATCGTGATGGGCGGGAAGAGCAACCGAACGAGGCTGTGCGGGTAGAGGAAAGCCACTGCCACCAACACGCCGTATATGGCAGCGCTAGCGCCCACCATCGGCACCACCTCCCAAAGCCGGAGATCAGCGTGCCCCAAATAGTTGCCGAGCTCGGCAAGCACGTACTGCTCAGCAGGATTCGCCGTCTCCCCATAGATGCCCAGTCCGGCCAACAGCGAAGAAAACAGAGCCCCTGCCACTCCACATGCCAGGTAAAAGGCGAGGTAGCGACGCGGACCCATGGCATCCTCCACCGCACGACCGAAAAAATACAGGGCCCACATATTGAACAGGAGATGCATGGGACCGGCATGCAGAAATTGATAGGTGAAGAGTCTCCATATCTCCCCCTCCATGAAACAACTCAACCAGGAGTACGCTCCGCGCACAAAGAGCAACGATTCCGTGTACGGCGAGGATGGGTACTCAATGCCGAAATAGGCAGGCACGCCGGACACATTGCCCATGACAAAAACGATGACGTTGGAAATGATGAGTGCCGTTGTGATGCTCATCTGCTGGCGATACGGAGAAGCCATGAGGTTGAGATGCTTGAGGTGCGTTATCTGTTCAGTGCTCGCTGAGAGGAGGTAGCTTTTTTTTCAGTTGATGGATTTCCTCCAAGGTCAGGATATGCTCAATGAGACAAGCCGTTTCATTCGCCCGTTCCCGACTCAACCCCGCCACCTCCCGCATGAAGCGCCGCAGAATGCTGTGAGCCATGATCACTTGGTCCGCATATTGCTCGCCCCGAGCGGTGAGCTCAATAGGAGCATACTGCTGGTAGTTCACGAGACCGAGGTCGGCCAAGCGTCGGACAGCCACCGTAACGCTGGGCTTTTTTACTTTGAGTCGCTGAGCGATGTCATTCACTCGGGCAGCGCCTTTTTCACGACACAAGTGTCCGATGCACTCCAGATAATCTTCTGCGCTGCGGGAGAGTCTGTCCGGTTCTTGTTTCATGATTTTCGGTCGAGTGTGGTTACACATTCCAAATGTTTCGTCTGGGGGAAGAGGTCAAACGGTTGCACCGCAGCAATCTCATACCCGGACCGTTTGAATTCCGCCAGGTCGCGGACATGAGTAGCCGGGTTGCATGAGACGTAGATCACTCTTTGCGGGGCAAATTGGAAGAGCTGATCCAGAAAGACCTCGTCGCAACCTCTGCGAGGCGGATCAATCACGACAACTGTCTGTCCGGGAGGAAAGGAAATCTCACCGAAGATCGCCTCCGCGCTGGCGGAAAGGAACCGCGCGTTGGCAACGCCATTGCAGGAGGCGTTTGCAGAAGCCCAGTCGGCGCTGCTCTCGCTTACCTCTACTCCGACCACTTGCTCAAATTTCTCTGCAAGGCAGAGTGAGAAGAGTCCGCTCCCGCAATAGGCGTCCACCAGATACCTTGCCCCGCACTCACCGGCCTGCTGCGCCACGTACCCTGTAAATGCCGGCAGAATGGAAGGATTGTTCTGGAAAAAGTCTCCCGCCAGAAAACGGAAAGTGAGGTCACCCACTTTTTCACTGCATACCGCCCGCGGATTCGTCAACACACTTCCATCCTCCCCGCTGACCCGCATGAGGAGCGTGGCTCCGCGTCTGTATTGCGCCGCGGCCTGTTGCACCTGGCTGCGCAGAACCGGCAGAAGCTCATTGATGGCGTCCATCGCTATGGGACACTGCGTGACATCGCACACCTCACTGCGGCTGTCCACGCGCAGGAAGCCAATGTTGCCCATCTTCGCATCTTTCGGTTTGTGGAAGTGCGGGGTAATCTTGGAGCGATAGCCGTATTGCAGCGGGGAGGGGATGGGGGGACGTACGGATACCTCCACGCCGATCTGCAAACGCATGAGATCCGCCACCTGCTTACGCTTCCATTCCAACTGTGCCGCGTAATCCATGTGTTGGTACTGGCACCCTCCGCAGATGCCGAAGGCGGGACAGAGGGGCTCCACCCGCCGTTCGGAACGTTCGAGCACCTCCACCAGATCTGCCCGTGAAAAATTCTTGTCGTTGCGGTACACGCGAGCCCTCACTCGCTCCCCGGGCAAACAATACGGTACAAAGACAACCCAACCATCGACACGTCCGATCCCATTCCCATCATTGGATAAGGACTCGATGCACAGTTCAACCTCCTGATGGTAGGAAAACGGATGCGGCACAAATCTATGTGGTACAGTTTTCATGGATGCTGTGTTTACTCCACTCCGGTTCCCTGCAATTTGCCGTTGATATCCATAGGCAGCAGTCTGGGCAAAGCCGGCGAACGCAACCCGCGTTGCTGCGCAGCATCCGGTTCCGCCGAGGCGGGCGAACCATTCTCTCCACCCTGCATCCACGAGGGAGTCTCATCCCCCGGCTGGCGTGTCTCCGTCCCCGACTCCACATCCCTCAAGCCGTCCCCCAACGACAAAGGAGCCTGTTGTCCTTCCTTTTGTTCACTCTGTTGCATCAAAAGTTTGCGGGCGGCTTCCTGCTGTTCAGCAG
This sequence comes from uncultured Akkermansia sp., assembly GCA_947585525.1. Taxonomy (GTDB): domain Bacteria; phylum Verrucomicrobiota; class Verrucomicrobiia; order Verrucomicrobiales; family Akkermansiaceae; genus Akkermansia. The sequence goes on from CANPXA010000103.1 coordinate 6,097, forward strand.
TCGGTTCCACTGCAACCGACTCCGCCGGGGCAATCGGCAGCTTCCCTCGTGCCGTGCGCGCCTTCATCCACGTACACGAACTCAACACAGCCATTCCCAGCCAAACCGCAGCTATTACTCGTACTCTCACCGCTCCCATACTAGCACGCACCCCTCTCCAACGCAAGCTCAAATACCCCCCGGGCAAACGCTCCGCGTTTGCCTATTTACGAGGTACGATTTACAAGGCGCCCGACGGCCCCGTGTGGGCGCACGCAAAGCGTGCGGTAAGACCGATTGGACAAAAAGCATAGCTTTTGCCCGAAGGGCGAAGCGCCGGTGGGGCGGCGTTGAGTCAATGTGGTGCCGACGAGTCAATTTACGATTTGGATGCTAG
>CANPXA010000104.1 GCA_947585525.1 uncultured Akkermansia sp.
TCACCGTCGCCAAACTCACAGCGAATGTAGCCACCAGCCCGAATATCATGTGCGATTTGCTCATAAAGAAAAGCGTGCCCGAAACTCTCTCCCGGACACGCTGACGATTTTGCAAAATAAACGAGCAGATCACTCTGCCGCCTTATCGGCCTTCTTGGCCGCCGGCTTCTTGGCAGGAGCCTTCTTAGCGGGAGCTTTCTCAGAAGCATCCGATTTCTCAGCGGCTGTCTTCTTGGAAGCGCTTGTCTTTGTGGTTTTCTTAGTCTCCTTGGCTTCCTTGGTCGTCTTGGTCGCCGTGGACTTAGCCTTAGAAGTCGCAGCCTTTGTTGTCTTGGTGGTCGACTTAGCAGGAGCCTTTTTGGCGGGGGCCTTTTCGGCAGCCGGTTTTGACTTGACCTCTGCGGTAGGCGTGACCTCCGGAGCGGAAACCTTCTTAGCTAAGGGGACAGATACCGTGATCCGACTATTCTTGCGAATTTCCTTACGGCGCTTAAGGTAAGCGCTGCGGCGACGACGCTTGGTAACTTTGCGATGTTGTTTGCCCATCTTGGTGGATGTACGTTGTAGGGTCGGTGGTTTCCGACCCGGTGTTAGTAACGTGCTACCTATAACTCATTCACGCGAAAATGGCAAGGCAAAAATGCGCGCTGACGCAATTTGAAATCTCCTTCATCAATTCCTGCGACAGGTGATTTTGCTCACGGCCGGCAGCACCAACAGGTTGAGCATGGTCGCGCTGATAAGTCCACCGAGCTGCACGATGGCCAGAGGAGCAAGAAGTTCGCCTCCCGGCTGGTGGCGCGCCCACACGAGCGGGAGCAATCCCAAAATCGTGGTAAGCGAAGTCATCATGATGGGAATGACTCGCTCAAGGGATCCTTTCTGAATGGCCTCTTCGGGAGTGGAGCCATCGTTTTCCAAGGAACGATAGCGGTTGATGAGAATAAGCCCGGAGCGGATGGCGAAACCGATAACGGTAACAAAGCCGACGAGGGAGCTCACGGAGAGGATGGGAGGGACGTAGGCTTGTCCGTGAAGCAAGGAACTGATGGTGCCGGGAGAAGTGATGAAAACGGCGATGATTCCGCCGACGAGGCAGAGAGGTATGTTGATGAGCGTGATGAGCGCACGTCGGATGCCGCCCAACGACCCCGCCAGCAACAGCACGATCAGCCCGCACACGATACCGCCCAGCACGTAGAGCCTCATCTCCGCTTGCTCGCGGCTCTTGATCACGCCCGCATAGTCCACCCGGCAGCCCAACTCATGCATCGCGGGCTCCAACTTTTCCCGGCAGGCGCGCGCGAGGTCGCCGAGATTGGACGAGGGTGAGGGGTTGCAGGAAATCATCGCCTTGCGCTGTGAATTGTCGCGCAAGATCAGATTCGTTATTTCCTCGCGATACACCTGTGCCGCATCCCCGAGTCTCAACGCCTTTCCACCCGGAGCCACAAGCTGCAACGACCGCACATCATCGATGCTTCCACGCAGCATGGGGTCCAACCGCAGCATGATGTTCCAGTGGTCGAGGTCCTTGGTGATCTCGCCGGCTTTGTAGCCGTTGAAAGCAGCCGAAACTTGCTGCGCGGCCTCCGCCACGCTCAGTCCATAAGTCGCCAAAATCTCACGGTTGTAGTCAATACGTATCGTATCAACCATCACCTCGCGGTTCGCCCGTGCATCGGCCACCTCTGGCATATCGGTAAGAATGCGCGCAGCGGCGGACGCAGCCTTGCGTATCTGCGGCAGCTCCGCCCCGTAGATGTTGATGGCTATCTCCGAATTGGAGCCGGATAGAGCGGAGCTGATGCGGTGCGCCAGCGGAAATCCGACCATTCCACTCGCCCCCGGTATTCCTCGCAAAATTTGCCGCATCTGCCGACGAATCTCGTCCTGATCTTCCAGCAAATCGACGCGTACCAGTAACTCCGAGGCGCTCACCGGTTCCGCATGCTCGTCATTCTCCGCGCGCCCCGTACGCTGCGCGACACTTCGCACACCGTGGATCTTTTGCAGCTCTCCCATCACCTGATCGGAGATACGTTGCGTCTCCGCAAGTGAGGTTCCGGGAGCCGTGTTCACAAAAACAGTGTAGCAATCCTCATTGAAAGGAGGCAGGAAACTCGTGCCGAATGTGGAGGCCAACGCCAACGCCGCGATGGTAAGCAGGGTAAGCCCTCCCACCACCGTGCGTGGAAAACGTAGACAAAATTCCAACACGGGTTTGTAGGCTCGCTTGATGAGACGCGCCGTCCCGGAGTCACCCCCACGGCTCCCCTTGTTCGCCTTGAACCACATCATGCACAGCACCGGCACCACCGTAAGCGATACCAACAACGACGCCGCCATCGCCAGCATGTAGGATATGCCCAACGGTCGGTAAAATTGACCCTCCAGCCCGCTCAGGAAAAGAACCGGAGCAAAGACGAGCAGGATGATGACAGATGAGTAGCTGATCGAGCTGACAATTTCGCGCTTGCTGCGCATGAGCACCTCGTAGCGACTCTTTCTTTTTTCCTCCGGAAGCGCAGCGTTCCGGTTCAAACTCCGCCACGCAATCTCAACGAAGATGATGGCATTGTCCACCACATCCCCCACTGCCACGGCCAGTCCTCCCAAGGTCATGATGTTGATTGCCAACCCGAACATCGGGAAACAAGCCATCCCAAGCAACACGGAAAGCGGCATCGTGAGCAATGTGATCACCGCCGTTCGTACGTTGAGCAACGTGAGCACGATGACGATCATCACGACCAATCCGGCGATCAACAAGGTATTTCGTCCATTTTCCAGCGACAGGGAAATAAAATCAGCCTGCCGATAGGCATCCGCGTGCAGTTCCATCCCCTCAGGCAACTCACTCTTTTTGAATTCCTCCACAGCCGCATCCAACTGCGTCGTGAGCTCCATCGTATTCGCTCCCGGCACCTTCTGCACAGAAAGAACGACAGCTTGCCGACCGTTGAATCCGGCATTTCCACGTCGGGGCGCCCCGCTGATGGAAACGCGCGCCACATTCTCCACGCGCAGGGTCCCATCCTCACGTCCGGGTATGGGAGTGCGGTTGATGTGATCGCGTGTAGCTGCCCGAGTGGATTGTTGGATGGGCAACTCCTGCCCCGCCACGTCTTCCAGATAGCCCGCCGGATCCGTGCTCTGCGCATTCTGCAGGGCGCTCATGAGATCCGTGAGCATGGTGCGCGATTGCCGCATTTTCTCAGGGTCGTAGAGAACTTGGTACTCCGGCAGATTCCCGCCCAATACCGTCACCTGCCCCACACCGGGAATAGCCAGCAAGCGATTGCGCAGACGGTATTCCGCCACCCGGCGCATCTCCATAGCCGACGCATCTCCCGTGATGGCGATGAGCATGATCTCACCGGTGAGTGACACGATGGGCGCTATCTCCGCCTTCGCCTGCTGCGGCAGGGAATCACGCACCACCGCCAGGCGCTCGGAAACAATTTGCCGCGCGCGGTAAACATCAACATCCCAATCAAAATCGACCCACACAAACGAGAGGCCTGCCCCGGAGGAAGAGCGCACGTCTTTCACCCCGGTCGCACCGCGAACCGCTGATTCCAGCGGAATCGTGATGTACTGCTCCACCTCCTCCGCGCTCAATCCGCTCGCCTCCGTCTGGATGGTGACTCGCGGTATCTTCAGCTCCGGGAAAACATCCACCGGCAGCTGCAATACGCTGACCAAACTCAGCAGAGCCAACACCACCGTGAGGATGATAACTGTCGCGCGGTTGCGCAAACAAAATGATACGAGAGAACTCATGGCTCGTGGTCGTGTTCTTCACCTTCCTCCTCGTGCTCGTGGTCATGCTCCTGAGTCGAGCTTTGGTGATGAGCTTCAGTTTCGGGTTCCTCCTCGTCGTGATCTCCCTCGTGGAATTTCCCATCGGCGTGGAAATGTCCGGCCTTCTTCAACCCCTCCGCCTGAGGCAGGTTGTACTTCAGTTCGTAGCCGCCCTTCACCACAATTTTCTGCCCGGGATGCAGTCCCGCTACCGGGGTCATCCCCCTCTTGCTCTCTCCTGCGTGAACCTTCAACATCGCGTACTTTCCCTCGTTGATCTCAACGAACACCACGTCATCCGTCCCAATCCGGACAATGGCAGAGTCCGGGATGGAGACGATCCCCGGCTCCGAGGGAGCATCATAGATATCCATGCGGCAGAGCTGGCCGGCACGTGCACCGGTCGGGATGCTCTCCGGGGTAAAGAAGATGTTACGCGTCTGGGTGGCTGCGTTGACTTGTTCTGCCACGCGCCAACTGCCTGCCAGCTCAACATTTTCTCGTCCCACCGGCAAGTAAACCCTCACTTCGCTGATGTGCGGTATCTCCGCCGCATACAGGGTGCCAACCACCTCCAGCGCATTCGAATCGCTCATGGTGATGACGGGCGCGCCCTGCTCCGCCCAGCTGTTCTGTGCAATACCCACGTTGTGCACCACGCCGTCCGCGTGGGCTCGAACGATGAGCACCGGGAGACCATTCTCCTCCGCCTGCTCGGCATCCATCGCGAGGGATTGGAGACGGGTCTGGGCAATCTGGCAATCGCGCTGCAGCTGAGTCTCCTCTGCACTTTTGAAGGTGAGCTGCGATTCCAGCTCACTGTTGCGCGCACCGGCCTGAGCCAGGTTGCCGATGCGCGACCGCAGCGCCTGCAATTCTCGTTTGCACCGCTCCAAGTTCGCCGCAGCAGATTGCACGGCCACCGCCTGATCCGCGTAGTCCGGCGAAGAAAGTGTGTAGAGAATATCACCTTTTCGCACCGTCTGGGCGGTCTTCACGTGCAGACGGATGCGACCGCTGCACGGCAAGGCATAGGTCTCCAGCGCATGCCCCGGGGTAACGAGGTGACCATAGAGCGATTGGCTGAGAGCGAGCGCCGTCTCCGGGATGGTTTGTACCTGCAAATTGAGGATATGACGCGAGTGGGCGTCGGCCTGGACGATGACGGTATCATGCTCATGAGTAGGGTGAACCTCGTCAGAGGGCTCGTGCGCGAGAAGCGGAGGCGTCAACGCGCAGATGGTAAGAGCCAACGTACGGCATATCAGAATCGGTCGGGTCATGGCATTGCGGATGGTTGAAGGTATTGCAGGGCTATCTGAACTTTGAGCAATTCGTCCAGACAGTCAAGGAAGGCGAGTCGGCAGTTGTACATTTCATGCCGGGTAGCGGCCAGGGCAGGAAGCGCGATCTCCCCCAGTCGGTAAAGTTCTTCTTGCCTCTGAGCCGTATCGCGCAGAACGCGGAGTTGCTCAAACTCGGCGCGGCAGTGTTGCAGGAGCAGCTTTTGTTGTTGCCGGAGGGAGTAGGTGAGCAGCAGGAGTTCGTGCCACTGCTGCACAGCCGTAAGATGGGCAATACTGCGGCTACCCGTCGCCCGTGCTATGGCCTCGCGGTTGCGGTTCCACAGCGGCAGACTCATCCCCCGGCTCAGCGGCAATTTATTGTGCTCGTCCTCGCGAATGTAACCGATCCCCAGTTCAAAGGTGGGATACTGCTTGCGAATCTCCAGCTTCAGCTCCGCCTCGCTCGTGCGGTACGCCGCCATCGCCGCCAGAAGCTTCGGATGCTGCATGAGCTGCTGCGGCGTCGGCGCACTCACCTCCGCCGGTATCTCGCGCGGCAAGGCATCTTGGATCTCCAGCTCACCCACCACGGGGTGCAGACCTATCATGGAAACCAGTTCCATGTGCAATGTCAGGTGTTCTTTTTCGAGTTCCTGAAGTTCTTTGGTGGTGGAGCTGTTACGTTGTGTGGCGTCGTAGAGGTCCGCCGTAGATATCTCCCCGAGTTGTTGCAATTTCTCATGGTCCTTCAACTCCACGGCTGTCTGCGCGGCGCGCTCGCGGATGAGCCGCCCTTTCTCATGCACAACCTGAATCTTCACGAACAGCGTGCGTAAGTTCATCAGATAATCATTTTCCTGCGCCCTCAATTCGGCATAATCCGCCGCACTGTACAGCTCCGCCACTTGCCGTGCCAACCGTTTTGTGCCCGTCACCGGCAGTGAAAGCGTGGGAGTTACAGAAAAATTGTAGATGTGCTCCGTCAAGTCGCGCTCGCCCCCCAACTCCAACGTGGGATCGTCCCACATCCCCGCATACTTCGCCGCCCTCTTCGATCTCATCCACGTCAACCTCGCCTTGTTCAACTCCGGGTTGAGCAACAAGCCTATCCTCGCCTTCTTTTCCATGCTGCTCCGGTTCCACAACGGGAGGATGATCTGCGATGCCTTCCTCCATACTTCCGTGTCCCTCTGCAAATCCAACGGTCTCGGTTTGTACACCACACAGCCTCCCAATACCAAACACATCACGATGGCTCCTATCTTCTTCATGGTCGGCTGTACTCCCTTCATCATACCACGTCCTTGCCTGCCTACTCAAGCCCGAATTCCACGGGGCAAACGC
>CANPXA010000105.1 GCA_947585525.1 uncultured Akkermansia sp.
GATGACCGCTTGTTGTCATGATTTTTGATACGTATAAACAATGATAACAATCAATTCTCCGTTGATGAACTTCTCTCAAATGCGTTTACCCTGGTAGGGGTTGTCATCTCTTTTTGAAAGAGGTGTCCAGATTAAAATACCATTGCTGCTCATTTTACGTCACTTGCAGGGAATGCCTTCACGGCGCGACATCGTTTGCTGAACACTTTTTACGGTGCTCAACATTCTCTATGACGTTCATCACAAAAGAGATACAAATACGTCACGTGCTCACCTCTTTCAAAAAGAGATAAACTAACGATGGAGCGGGGTGAAAACACCCGGCCGATCCTCTCATTCGATCATGGCATCTCAGGCAGAACAAAACCGTTCGGGAATGTTGGGCGACATCGCCATGGTGGTGGTGTTGGTGGTGGCTCTCTGCGTGGGGGCTCACTACCTTCGAAAGGATGGCGAATGGGAGAGGAGAGGGGATCAAGTGACCGCACGGCTCAAGAGTGTGGAGCGTGAGGCGACCAAGGTGGACAACAAACGTTCGCGCATCGATTACACGGAGTTGTTGCGTGAGATTGACATCTTGGAGGATGAGGTGACCGAGCTGAATGCCGTGCTCAAGGAAGATTGAACGCATGAAGAAACGAATTCGCACAACACTGAGGATATCAGCCGGATTGTCTGTCATCTGGGCTGTGTGTATGTTTGTGCTGTGCCTGTTTTCGGAGAAGAGGCTACATCGGGTGAAGATGCAGCTGCAGGAATCAGTAGCTCTCTTGGAGGAGGAGAGGAACGCGTACAAGGACGAGAAGGCCACAATCAAGGAGCTGCGCGAGGTCAAGCTCGGTCTGAAAAGTGAACTGCGTTCCCTTAAAAAGCAGGTCGCCAGGAAAAAGGGACTCTCAGGAGATGAACCCCAGGAAGACGACCACTCAGAACTCAAACTTGCCGAGGAAAGACATACGCTCATGCGCGAGAACAAGGCGCTGCTGCGCAGGATTTCCGAATCTCGCCACGTCCTGAGTGCATGCAGAACATCTCCCTGTCTGGAAGCGCTGGATGACGACCAGCGCCAGGAATTGCAGAACACCCATGAAGCTTGGAGAGCTACGGTACAGACCCTGCTCAACGCCTCCACCCGAGGGGACGCGGACAGGGTGAGGAAATTGCAGGCTCTCGTTCGTAAATTGGCAGACTCCGCCGACATCGCCACCGGCAACACCCAACTCTACTTCAATCAGGCGGAAAAAATCATCGAGGCTTCCGATGACATCCTGGATGCCGTCCTCACACGCAAGAAGCTGCGCACCTCAACATCGACGGATGAAGCGGACGTTTCCGACGACCCTGCAACGATTCTCATACCCTGAACTCCTATGGACAAAGAAAAAATCATCAACATCGCCCTCATCGTTGTAATCATAGCCGCCATCTTCGGCGGCAGGTACTACTATTCGCAGAGTACGGAAGCAAACAGTTCGATTGAAAACGTGCACAAAAAGATCGAACAGAATCACAAAGAAATTTCCGATCTCAAATCCAAGACGAGTAACCTCAATATCCGTCAACTCAGCGTTGAAAAGAGCCGTCTGGAAAAGCAACAGGAACAACTGAAGAAACAATTGGAGAGCATTTAACCTTACCTTCTCAAGAATATGGACGCATTACTCAAACTCGCGGCTGTGCTGACCCTCCTGTGGGGTGGCTGGATGTACTTCAAGAATTCGGACAGTGAGACCGAATTGAGGAAGGTGCGCAATGAACTCAAGGTGTCAAAAGGAGAAGTGGGAGAGGCTCAGGCAAGCTATGAGGCCGAAGTCAAGAAACGCGACGCCCTCGCCGAGGAAGTCAATGCCCTTAAGGAACAAAACCAGCAATTGGAGAAGGATATAAGGGCTAAGATCAAGGAGAAGAGCGAACGGGCGGCGCAGGAACGCCGCGACCGATTGGCTGCCGAGGAAGAAGCGAGGGAGGAAAGAAGAAAGGCTCGGGAGGCGGAATTGGCGAAAGCAAAAGAAGAAAGAGACGCTAAATGGAAGCAGGAGGAAGAAGAGGAAAGAAAACGACAGGAGGAAGAAGATGCCAAACAGGAAGAGGAGGACGCCAAATATGCAGCAGAAAGAGCAGCGGAGAGAGAAAGGTCTGCATCCCAATGGCAGTCGGAGGAATGTAAACAAAAGATAAAGAGTGCAAATGTAAAGATGCAACGTTATCTTTCATGCAGAGCCTATGACCCAGGAGACGTACAAGATTACGGACGAATAGATCTGCTTAAGAAGAAATGGACATTGAATGTTCAGGCCTGTCTGAAGGCTGCAAACGATGGTAACAGGAAAAAACTGAAGGCCGCTTCAAAAGCTCTGAGAGATACAGCGAACGGATTAAATTCCATGTCAGGCGGAAAGAATGCCGGCTGTTTGAGTGATGCTGCGGAAGTCATTGAGGCAGCAGAAACCATCATCGATGCAACGAAACAGCTAAAGAAATTAAATCTCCAAGGACGTTGATGGGGCTCTCTCAAATGTGTTTGCCCTGAGTAGTAAACCACGGTAAACTCACAAAAGAAAAGATAAAGGAATCAAAACTAAACTGCAACGATTCTCACACCCTGAATACCTATGGACAAAGAAAAAATCATCAACATTTTTCTCATCGTTGTGATCCTGGGCGCCGTCTTCGGAGGCAGGTATTACTATTTGCAGAGTACAAAGGCAAACAGTTCGATTGAAAACGTGCAAAAAAAGGTCGAACAGATTTACGAGGATATTTCCGAACTTGAATTCAAGACGAATAACCTTCATACTCTTCAACTCAGCGCTGAAAAGAGCCGCCTGGAAAGGCAACTGAAACAACTGAAGAAACAACTGGACAACATTTAAACCTTACTTTCTCAAGAATATGGGCGCATTACTCAAACTCGTGGCTGTGCTGACCATCCTATGGGGCGGCTGGATGTACTTCAAGAATTCGAGCAGTGAAACCGAATTAAGGAAGGTATGTAATGAGTTCAAGGTGGCAAGGGGGGAAATGGAAGAGGCTCAGACGAGCTATGACGCCGAAGTCAAAAAACGTGACGCTCTCACCATGGAAATTAGCGTCCTTCAAGAACAGAAACAACAGTTGGAGGAGGACATAAAGACTAAGAACAAGGAGAAGGGTGAGCGGGCTGCTCAGGATCTCCGTAACCGGCTGTCTGAAAAGGATGCTCGTGAGGCTAAAATGGCAGAGGAAAAGGCTGCCCGTGAGGCCAAAATGGAGGAGGAGAGGGCTGCCCGTGAGGCTGAGAGACAAGAGAGGTTGGCTCAAGAAGAAGCCGAACGGAAAGCCAAATGGGAAGCTCAACGGGAATCAAAAGATTTGGAATACAAAATCGAAAGAGCAAACAAAACGTTACAACTTCGTCTCGAGTGTCGTGCTGACCGTCCAGACGGCGTACAGGATCTCGGACGAATAGATGGACTCAAGAGAAGATGGTCATCCAATGTCCGAGCCTGTATGAAAGCTGCGAACAATGGTAACGAAAAACAATTAAAATCGGCGACGAAAGCTTTGGAGAGCATAGCTGATGCATTGAACCGCCCGAATGGTCAAAACGCAGAATGTTTGAGCGACGCAGCAGAAGCCATTGAAGCGGCAAAAGTCATTCTCAAGGCAAAGAAGCGTCTGAAGGAGTTAAACCAAGGGCGTTGACACAATTCGCTGAGACAGATGCCCCAAGGCAACCGCATTAGAAAAAGCGGTTGCCTATTTACGATTTATGATTTCAAGAAATTCGCACGCTGCGCGCGAGGTGCGAAGCAAATGCGCAGCGGAATTTTGGAAATAATGCGGATAGTTGGTTAGAAATGGTTGTGGAATACGCGATGCCATCTTGACGGTTCTGCTTCCGTCGTACCCGGTTCGCCGACTTGGCGTGTCACTGCTTTGCACCCTCTTACTTGGGCAAACGCATTTTCTCATGCGCCGGTCAAGCATGTTGCTTGTCAGGGGCGAACCTTTTTGCTAGAATGAAGGGGATGAAACCGCTGGTCAAACTTGAGGAGATGCGCGCCGCCGATGGCAGCCTGTGGGAGCTCTGGGAACGCGATGGCGTGCTCAGCCTGCTGCAGGATGGCGTTGCCGTGGCGGACACACTCAGCCGCGGCAGTGAGGAACGTATGGCACAATTAGCGGTAGCGCCGATAGCACGGGCCGGAAAACCCTGTGTCCTCGTCGCCGGCATCGGATTGGGATATGCGGCCGCGGCAACTATCGCTGCACTTCCGCGCGCCAAGGCGCGGTTCATCATCGCCGAACCCATCCCTGAGCTCATCAACTGGCTTTCCGCCCACTCACCCAACGCCGGCATCCTCCAAGATGAACGAGTCAGCGTGGAGAACGAGTCTGCCGCTGAAATCTGCAGAAAGCGCATCGGCTCCCTGCACGCTATCATCATGCGTCACACTCACGGCAACCTTCGGCTCTCGCTTGCAGATGCCCAAGCTTTTTTCCAAGCCCTGAAGGGAGGGAGCCTGCTGGCAATTCTCCTTGAACGACCGGACAAGAGATTGCAGGGCACACTACAGCGCGCCGGCTTTGAGATCAGTTGCAGCGGCGTACCGGTTTCAAGCAAGGGGAAGCAGACGAGGATGCACACGCTCGTACTCGCTCGTCGAGGAAGATTTGTGCCCTTCGCTGAACGTTCATGATGATGTTTAAGTTTTTCACAGGCAGACGACGAAGATCCAATGCTGAACTGGAAATCATTCAGCAGGAGCGCTCACACGCCGTGCGGCGTCTGCTGGGCACCATGGGTCTCATTTTCCTCGCCTCCGTCGCTTTCCTCGGCACGATGATCGTCCTACCTGCTTGGCTTGAACTTCAGAGTCTCCGCCAGCAAAAAGCTTCCACAGAACGTCGCCTCCTTAAAGCTCAGGAGGAAGAAGAAGCGGCTCACAGTCGCTATATCTGGATGATGGATCCCGAATACTTTGAGCAAATTGCCCGCGACCGTGCCAATCAAGCCAAAGACGGCGAAACCGTTGTCCGTCGTCCAACAGCTGCAGACCGACCCCGCCCCACTCCCGCTCAGCGCGACAATCCCCCTCAGAGGTAAGCGAGGAGGACGCGTTCACCTTTTGCCGTATCTACGGTGTCGCGTGGCGTACTCCGCAAGAGCTTCCTCAAAATCCTCCTCACCGAAATCAGGCCACAACACGGGAGTCACCCATAACTCAGCGTAGCTGACCTGCCAGAGTAAGTAGTTGGACAGCCTCATCTCGCCTGACGTGCGAATCAACAGATCCGGATCCGGCATCCCGGCGGTGTAGAGGTGATCCGCGAGCAACTCGGGAGTGATATCCTGCGGGGAAAGTTTGCCGCTAGCTGCAAGGGAGGCGAGTTTTCGCGCCGCAGCGGTTATCTCCTGGCGCGAGCCGTACGAGAGGGCAAGAGTGAGTTGAAGGGCAATGTTTCCCTGCGTCTCGTTAATGGCTTTGGTGAGAATATCCCGACACTTTTCCGGGAGCAGTTCCAACTCCCCAATGGCGCGGAAGCACACCCCTTTTTCCTGCATCTTCGGCAGACTTTTCTCCAAAAAGCGCTTCAGCATCTCCATCAATCCGCTCACCTCCGCTTTCGGTCTCCCCCAGTTCTCCATGGAAAAGGCATAGAGCGTGAGCCAGGGGATGCCGTGCGCAAGACAGAGATCGACGACACGTTCCACGGCGCGCCCTCCCTGCTCGTGACCCTTGGAACGAGGAAGCTTGTGCTGTTTGGCCCAGCGACCATTGCCATCCATGATGATGGCAACGTGTCTAGGTTGATCTGTTGCGGCGCGTGGCATGGTGCTGCATCAACTCAGGTCGTATTCGCCGTATTCCTTCAGTATTTCCTCCACGCGCTGCACATCCTCCGGAGAGTCCACGCCTGCGGTTGTTTTGCGTCCCCGGTAATCGGTCTCGACCATCTTTACCCGGAGCCCATTGTACAGGAATCGCATCTGTTCCAGACCCTCAACCGTCCCCACCTCATAGGGCGACTCAGGCAATTCGAAATACTGCTGTAACGCCGAACTGGTGTAGGCATACAGCCCCACATGACGCCGCACCGGGCTCATCTCCATCGATGCTCGCGCCTTTTCCGGCTTACGAACGGCAGGAATGATGTTCTTGGAAAAAGCCATCGCGTACCCCTTGTGGTCCACCAGCACGGTCGTCCCGCTGTACGGTGTGCTCTTTTTGGACTCCACCAGTCGGTCGTACTCCTCCCAACTTAGGTGGATGCACGGTGTGAATACATCGCCGGGCTCCGTGCGCCAGGTGTCGATGAGTTGCTGGATCACCCACGGCGGGCAGATGGGATTAT
>CANPXA010000106.1 GCA_947585525.1 uncultured Akkermansia sp.
GCGTTCTGAAAATTGATTTGCAAAGCAAGGGTGACGTGTGATAGAATTCCCGCGGAGTGGAGCAAGGTCTGATGTACATCATCTCGGCGTATTTGATAGGCTCGGTGCCGTTTGGGTACCTTGCCGGGAGGTTGTGCGGTGTGGATCTGAGGGAGCACGGGTCGCACAACATCGGCGCAACGAACGCCATGCGCGTGTTGGGGCGTGGATGGGGGAGCGCGGTGTTTGTATTGGACTTTCTCAAGGGCTTCCTGCCCCTCTGGTGGATCAAACATCACCTCGGGATGGATCTGGTCGAGTACAACATCGGACAGTTGGGGCTGTTGGTAGGTGTGATGCTGGCTGTTATCCTGGGGCACACGTACACGTGCTTTCTGCATTTTCGAGGCGGGAAGGGAGTGGCCAGCATGGCGGGCTGCCTGGTGGCGGCATTCCCGCTGATTGCTCTGGTAGCCGTCATCGTATGGGTGGTGATGATGGCGCTTACCCGTTACGTGTCTCTCTCCAGTTTGGTGGCGGGGATGGCGATGGTCATCGCCTCCCTCATTCAATACGTACGACCGGACGGTGAGTTGCGACCGGTGGAATGGGTCGTGCCCTGCGTGCTTTTCCTCATTCTCGTCCTCGTGACCTGCCGCCACCGCGCCAACATCGTCCGCATCTGCAACGGCACGGAACCTAAAGCCTTCTCCAAGAAAAAACCGGATTGACCATGCAACGCTCATTTACCAAAACTGCCGTCATTGGCGGAGGTGCCTGGGGCACCGCGCTCGCCCTCACTGCCGCTCACGGACAAGGTGACGTCGTCCTCTGGACCTACCGCGAGGAAGAAGCCGCCATCATCCGCGAAACCCGCATGAGCCTCGTACGCGTGCCGGGCGCCAAAACGCTGCCCCCCCATGTGAAGGTCACCAGCAGGTGGGAGGACGTCGCGGGCGCCAATCTCGTGATCGTGGTGGTGCCGAGCGTGGTGATGCGCAGTGTAGCCCAGAGTCTGGCAAAGGTTCCCCTCGGGGAAGGAGCCGTCATCGTGAGCTGCACGAAAGGTATCGAAAAAGACAGCAGCTTGCTGATGACCCAAATACTCTCCGCAGAACTTTCACAACCGGTGGGTGCACTGTCCGGTCCCAACCACGCCGAAGATATCGTGCTGGAATTGCCGAGTCTCACCCTCGTTGGCTTTGAGGACATCGACATAGCCACCGCCGTGCAGCAACGTCTCAATACCCCCTACCTTCGCATCTACACCAGCACGGATATCGTGAGTATGCAACTCGGCGGCGCCATCAAAAACGTGTTTGCTCTCGCCAGCGGCATCTGCGCCGGACTGGGGCTGGGAGACAACGCGCGGGCGGCGCTCGCCACACGCGGGCTGGCCGAGATGACCCGCATCGGCATGGCTCACGGTGGACGGATGGAAACCTTCATGGGTCTCTCCGGCGTGGGTGATCTGGTGGTCACCTGCTACTCGGAACATAGCCGCAACTTAACCGCAGGACGCCTCATCGCCAAGGGTGTGCCTGTCGCAGAATGCCAACAGCGGGTCGGTCAGGTCGTCGAAGGCATACCGAACACACTCTCTACCTACCAGCTGGCGAGGAAACTCCGGGTGCGTACTCCGCTCACCGATGCCATGTACGACATCCTCTACGCAGACAAGCCCGCACGAACGGCGCTGCAAGAGCTCATGGCGCGTGATCTTCGCGAGGAAAATCCAACCGAATAACCCCACTATTCCTCCTCCCATGAGCGCCCCACGCAACAAAGATGACGAGCCCGACAAAGCGCTCTGGCTTGCAGAAGTCTGGCAACAGCATCGGGAACGCCTGCACCATCTCCTTGCCGCACGCATTCCCCAGGCCCTCTTGCGCCGCATGGGAGTGGATGACCTCATGCAGGAAACCTATCTCGCCTGCGGACGGCGACTCAACTTCCTGCAGGAAGAGAAGGCGGACTCCCCACCCATCTACGTTCGTCTGCGCCGCATCGCCCTGCAGACATTGGCCGACATGGAAAGGCGGCATCTGGGAGCCGGCAAACGCGATGCCATGAAGGAAGCCGACCTAGCGAGCGATTCGGGTGGAGGAGGCGCCGTGGATGCCCTCGTCCAGTTCGCCGACAGCATCTCCAGCCCTCGCACTCACTTGGAGCGCCTTGAACGCCGCGCCACGACTCGGCGCGTCATGATGCGTCTCCAGCCTACTGATCGCGAAATTCTCGAGCTTCGTCATTTTGAGGAACTCAGCAACGCCGAGTGCGCCGCCGTGCAGGGGGTAACCCAGAAGACCGCCAGCATCCGCTACGTTCGTGCTCTGAAGCGTTTCCGCGACCTTCTGCTGCAGGAAGAAGACGAAAGCCGACTGCAATGAAGACACCGGATGCCGAGCGGGAAGAGCGCCTAGCTGAACTTGCCGAAGCTTATTTGGAAAAGTTACGCGCAGAGAAAGAAGCTCCCGACCCTGCGGATTATGCCGCACAATTTCCCGAATATTCGGACGAATTGAGCGACCTGCTGACCACCTTGCTCCAGATGGAGGATCTCGGCAAGAGCACACATCCTGCTGCACACCCGTCCATCGATTTTCCGGAGACTCTGGGTGACTACCACCTCGAAGAGAAAATCGGCAGCGGTGGCATGGGGACGGTGTTTCGAGCCATGCAAAAGAGCTTGCACCGCGAAGTCGCGGTCAAAATTCTCTCTCCCTCGTGGAGCGCCGATTCTCACCACCGCGAGGCTTTTGAAAATGAATCGAAACTCATAGCCCGCCTCCGACACACCAACATTGTCGAGGTGTTCGGCGCCGGCGAGGAAGGTCACTGGCGCTATTACGTCATGAGTCTCGTGCGCGGGCAGGGTCTGCGCGCAGGTAATCTGAGCAAGGCTTTTCCCGGTGTGCCGTACGAACAGGCCGTTGCGAAAGTGGGGCTCCAAGCCGCGCTCGCTCTCGCGTACGCGCATGCGCACGGCGTGTTGCACCGTGACATTAAACCGGGCAACCTGTTGCTCGATGATGACGGGGTGCTTCACGTGAGTGACTTTGGATTGGCAACCGTTTTGAACTCCGGAGAAGAGGCTCCACTCGTGACGCAAACGCACGACGGCACCCTGCGGTACATGCCACCGGAACGCTTGCTGCGCGGGGAAAACTCCTTTGCGGGGGATCAGTACAGCCTGGGGCTTACCCTCTATGAACTCATCACGCGACGTCCGGTCTTTCGTCAAACGGAACCCGGCGAACTTGTGCGACGTATCTGCAACGATCCCCTTCCCCCTCTCAAACAAGCCGGCGAACTCGGCGCCATCATCAACAAGAGCATCTCCTTCCACGCCTCCGAGCGCTACCCCTCCATGACCGCCATGGCTGATGATCTTCAGCGCTTCCTGTCCGGCGAGCCCGTACACGCTCGCCCCGCAAGCCGTCTGCGGCGCTACATCATGTGGGTCAAACGTCGTCCGGCCGTCGCCGTCTGGAGCCACGCCGCCGCCCTGCTCATGCTCATGCTCTTCGCCAGCATGATCGTGGGCTACATCCGAGTGCGCTCTGCCTGGCACGAGGAAAGTGAGCAACGTCTCCTCGCTGAACGCAACGAACAGATAGCCGATGCCTCTCTGCAGCGCATCTTTACCGGGATGACGAGCAAAGGCAACTCCGAGGAAGGCTTCCTTCCGCCCTCCCGCGCCGATGCCCGCCTCATCCAGGACCTCATGCCCTACTACGAGCAAATTGTCTCCGGCGCATCCAGTGGTTCAGATCGCATGGCTCAAGCCTGTCTCATTCTCGCCTCCATTGCTCTGCAAACCGGAGACTACAGCACGGCGGAAACCTACTACAAACGCGCTGCCGACCAGCTTCCACCTCATTCCCTCCAGAAAACACAAGCGATGTATGGACTCGCGTCGGCTATCTACTCCCAGGAAACCCCTGAGGGCCACCATCCGCGACGAACAGAGGCGAATGATATGTTGCTGCATTACGTGGAGGAGACCGCCCCCGACGCCGATGCAGCTACCCGATTAGAACTTATTCGCTGTACCATGCTCGTAGCGAGACACAGCGGTACCTGCAGCTGCGGAGAACGCCTCCACTGCACCCATGAGAAGCCGGGACGGGGAGTTCTGCTTGCGCGTGCGGCCGACATGATGCTCGGCGTGCTCAAGGAAATGCCGGATGATATCAAGGCACGTGCCCAATACGTGGAATTGCTTGCCCTCGCCATGTCGCCCGAACTGCGAAAAAAACTCTCTCCAAAGGGACAGCAAGCCGTTGACCTCCTCGATGAGCTTTTACGCGAGCAACCCGATTCTGAAGAGCTTCAGAGGATGTATCTTCGCCTCTCCGCTCATCGGGAACCCCCGGGACGCCGCACGACCGACCTCGTGCGCGCCGTCAATTATGCGCAGGACCTCCTGGCTGCCAATCCGGGAGACAGTGAAGCCATTCTCCTTTTCTTCGCCGTGAAAGATCGCTATATGCGTTCTCTCCGTCGCGCGGGCAAATCAAAGGAAGCGGAGAGGGAGGCTGAGCGCACTTTGGGCGTGCTCACTTTTCTCACAGCTCGAGCCGATTTTTCGCAAAAGACGAGAGAGAGGCTCATCATGCTCGTCGCCATGCATCCCGCTACCGACGAGGACCGCGCGCGCCGAGAAGAGGAGCTTCGCACCCTGCTCAAGGATTACGACGGGCGACGCATCGACAACCTGCGTCTCCGTATGGAGCGCTTGCGGCGAGAAATGAACCGTCGCCGCGATCCTCGAACCCCTCCCCTCCCGACAACAAGTCTTCAGAGATTCTGAGCACATCTGTCCCCCATAAAGTGATGCCAACACGTAGTTATCGGCGGATGATGAAACATAACTCATTGGTTATGGACGATGGACGTGGGCACCGGAGGTGCCCATGTACGATGGACGATTTACGAATTACGATTTGGATTTTAGCGCGCTCCGCGCGGGTTATGCGGAGCGAGAGCGGAGGGGAGCGGGGAAAATTGTAGGCAGGTTGTTGGCTAGAAAGCGTTCGCAGTTACGCCATGCCATCCTGCAGGCTTTGCGACATCGTACATAGTACACCGTCCATCGTCCATGTTTTGATTTACGATTTGGATTTTAGCGCGCTCCGCGCGGGGAGGCGGAGCGAGAGCGCAGCGAAATTTTCGAGGTCGAGGACTCGTTGGTAGGAGGAAAGCATCCGGTGTTATGCTATGCCGCTTTGAATCAAGCCCGCCCATCGAGCACTTCGCCCCACCAAAACGCGCCGCAGGCGCGCATTATCTCCATATCGTAATTCGTAATTCTGCCACCTCTAAAAACTACCAGGGTGAAAAACGAGAGAAAAAAAGTTGAGGAGAAAGGAGTCAAAAAAAAGGAAAAAATAGGGGAAAATGGGAAGATTTTGAGGAGGAAAAGTGGGAAAATGCCCGAGAGGATACGCACCATCGATTGCCCGCTATCTAAAAAACGAGTTTTTAGAGGTGCTAAATTCGTAAATAGGCGTATCACGTCGCGGACAAAAAATCCCCGCGACCTGAGAAGGTAGCGGGGCTGCGTTTTCGTGACCGAGTCGAGCAGGCTCAGAACTGACTGCGACGTGAATAGTCGTACTTGCTCTGGAAGCCGATTTCCTCCGGGAACTCCGAGAAACCGGACCACGGGTTGTACTCCTTAATACCGCTGCGACCGCAGCTGCTCTGGTAGGGAGGACGATAGGTGCACTTGTAGGTCGGAGCCCAGAAAGTAGCCAGCTCGTAGAATCCATAGCCCATACGGGTGAAGGTACGTGAAAAGCCCTCCACGATTCCGACGGAGTAGCCGGAGTAGTCTCCCTCGCGATCCTGCCAGCGTAGTATCGTCACGGGAATTTCTTCGATCCCCCAGAGGATGTTGCCTACGGCACGACCAAGTTTCCGCGTCGCCGTGTACTCGGAAGCGGGTGGCGCCTGGATATCGGCATACACCGTGCCAACCATCGCCAAAAGGAGAACTGAGAGAAGTGTGCGCTTCATGGTAAAATGACCATTAGCACATCCCGTGCCGCGTTGCAAGAAAAAAATCACCATTTTCTCAATTTTTACGTTTTTTTCACACGTGTCCCAAGAAAATCTTCTCCGGGCTCAATTCATGGACGATGGACGATGTCGCGAAGCCTGAGAGATGGCATGGCGTAACCACCAACCTTTCTCATTAACAACGCGCGTTGCTTAAAAATTCCGCTGCGCATTCGCTCCGCTAATTTGCGCCAACGGCGCGGAATTTTTCAATTCGTAATTCGTAATTCGTAATTC
>CANPXA010000107.1 GCA_947585525.1 uncultured Akkermansia sp.
TACAGGAGTTCGGGGTGTTCGAGGTAGTAGGCGATACGCTGCATGAGGCGGCCGATATCGCCGCCATCGACCACGCGGTGATCGAAGGAGGCAGAGATGTTCGCCTGCTCCACGGGGATGAAGCACTGCACTTCATCGCTCCAGACCGGAGTTTTCTGCACAGCGCCGACACCGAGAATGAGGCTCTCACTGGGCAAGGGCATGGGCGTGCCGAAGGTGAGTCCGAAGCCTCCGAAATTCGTCACCGTGGCAATGCCGCCGCCCTTGTAGGCGTCATCCAGTCTGCGGCTGCGGGCCTGGTGGACAATTTTATTGAACTCGTCGATCTGTTCATCCAGCGTGTAGCGATCCACATTGCGCATCACCGGCACTAGCACGCCATCCGTCACCTGCACGGCCACGCCCAAGTCGATGCGCTTCGGCGTGAGGATACGACCGCCCACCATGTAGCCCGCGCATTCCGGAGCCTCGGCGAGGGCGAGGGCGAGGGCGCGCACGAAGTAGAGCGTGTAGCCGGGGCGGCGGGGGTGGCTCTTGCGGTGCATGATGATGGGTCCCATGTACACCGGGCGACCGGCGCTCGCGATCGGACGTCGCCAGGTGCGCTGCATGCTGTCCGCCACGCTGCGGCGCATGGGACTCGCCTGGCGGGAGGGCCATCCGTCCACGTACTCCAAGAACTTTTCAAAATCATCAATCGTGATGCGCCCCCCTGCCCCGGTGCCGACGATGTAGGCCATATCCGCCTCCGTGATGCCGAGCTCGTCCATGCGGGCGCGGATGCGCGGGGAGAGGTAGTGGGCGCCGCGCACGCCGATGGGCACCGGCAGCCCCTTGCCTGAGGGGTGGATTCGGGAAGGCTCGCTTTCCTCGCGGTACTCGCCCTCCGTGCGGAAGTGAGCTCCGGCGTCCGGGGTCGTTTCTGCGGGGGTTGTGGCATGGGGGAGAGGCGCGTGGGTCTCCTCCAGCGTTTGCACGCCGCAGCAATCCACTTCCTCTTGAGATGCCTCGATAATCCCCAAAACGGCGCCGACCGGAACGCATTCACCCTCGGCAACCGAGAAGGAAAGCAGCTTGCCGCCGCAAGCGGTCGTCACGCCCATCACCGCCTTGTTGGTCTCCACCTCCAGCACCTCCTGATCCGCCTGCACCGTATCGCCGGGTTGAAGCAGGAAATGCATGATGGTCGCCTCCGTGATGGATTCGCCGAGTTGGGGCATGAGGATGGGGACTTGAGGCATAGGAGTGAGGGATGCGAGGGTGAGTTAAAGAGAGATGAGGTAGCGAGCGGCTTCCGCGATGGTGGAGCTGCTCGGACGATGCGCCCGCCAGAGGTCGGGATGGTAGGGGATGGGGCATTCTTTGGACGTGAGCCGGAGCGGCGGTGCATCCAACAAGTGCATCCCCTGCGCCACCACGCGGGAGATCACCTCCGACGCCACGCCGCCCCACGGGAAATCCTCGCTCACCACCAGCAGACGAGCCGTGCGCGCCACCGAGGCGAGGATCGTATCGGTGTCCAGAGGTTTGACGGAACGCAGGTCCACCACCTCGAGTTCGTAGCCGCTCTGCTCCGCAAGGTCGTGGGCAGCCTTGAGCGCTTCCGGCACCATGGCGGAAAAAGCGACCACGGTGGCGTGCTCCCCCTCGCGGGCGATGCGGGCACGTCCGACGGGCAAGGGGTCATCCTCCAGCCAGGTGTCCGCCTTGAGCCAGCGGTAGAGGAACTTGTTTTCCATGAAGACAACAGGATCGGGAATTTGCACCGCCTGTTTAAGCATGAAGTAGGCATCCGCCACGGTGGCGGGGGTGAAGACGTGAACACCGGGGTAATGCGCAAAGAGAGCCTCCACGCTTTGACTGTGAAACGGACCGCCGCCGGGTGTGCCGCCGCAGGGCATGCGCATGGTGACATTCACGGGGAGACCCGTGCGGAAGAAGTGGGCGCCGGCGTTGTTGCCCATCTGGTTGAGGGCGAGCGTGCCGAAATCCGCAAACTGCATTTCCACGATGGGATGCAGACCGCCGATGGCAGCGCCGATAGCCATCCCCATGATAGCGTCCTCGCTGATCGGGGCGTTGCGCACGCGGTCCGGGAAACGATCCGCGAGCCCCTTGGTCGCCTTGAAGGCGCCGCCGAACTTGCCGGCGATATCCTCCCCGTAGATGAAGACGAGCGGGTCCTCCTCCAGCAACTCTTCCATCGCCTGATGAATGGCATCTATGTAAGTCACGCTCATGTTCGTACGGGTTTCCAGGAAACGGCGCTCCAATCCATGGATTGCGGGTTGGGGGTGGCTTCTCGCTGCGCCTGAGCGAAAGCCTTTTGCACAAAATCGCGCACCTCTGCCTGCAGAGAGGCATCCTCCTGCTCATCGAGCCATCCCTGCTCCACGAGCTCACGCCGCGCCACCTCCAGGGGATCCTTGTGCGCATACTTTTGTCGGACTTCATCCGGGATGTAGGAAGCATCATCGTGCTCGCCATGACCGCACATTCGGAGGGTATCGGCAACGATCCACTGGGGGCCCTCCCCGCAGCGGGCGGCGGAAATCGCGCGCTGCATGACGTCCAACGTCTGCAGCAGATCCGTGCCGTCGCACTCGTAAGCGGGCAAGCCGTAGCCGCGACCGCGATCCGCCAGAGAAGAGCAGGCGAACTCCTGACTGTTCGGCGTCGAGTAGGCGTATTGGTTGTTGGAGACGATGATGACGACCGGGAGCTTTTCCACGGCGATCAGGTTGAAACCCTCATGCGCGGCGCCGACAGACGTGGCTCCATCCCCGATATTGACCACACCGACGCAGTCCCTCACGCCCTGTACGCGCTTGGCAAACATCATGCCCGCTACGACAGAAACCATGGCGCCGAGGTGAGAAATCGGAGCGGGAATGCCCTGCGCGGGGATGCCCCAGTGCACATTGCCATCCTTGCCGCCCATGCAGCCGAGAGTCGAGCCGAAGTAACTGCGCGCCGCCTCCAGCACAAAGTCCTCATCCCATACGCAACGTCCCGCCATCTCGCGGATGAAGGGATTATAGACATCCTGTCCCGGCTTCAGAAAAACGGCGGAGGCAGCAGAGATCGCCTCGTGCCCTTTCCCGAGGAACACCCCTCCGAATATCTTCCCCGCCTTGTACAGAGAGGACAGTTTCAAGTCAAACGCGCGCGCCATGCACATAGCGCGGTATGCACGTCCGGCCTCTTCCTTGAGTTCACTCACGGCACGGATTATACAACCTGAATACGGTCAAATCAAGAGCAAACGCGGGGCAAACGCCCAGCGTTTGCCTATTTACGAATTACAAAGCCTACGAGGGCCCGGAGTGGGATTGGACAAAAGCGCAGTTTTTGCCCGCAGGGCGCTGAGGTAGTGTGGTGCCGAGGCGTCAATTTACGATTTGGATGCTAGCGCGCTACGCGCGGGGAGGCGGAGGTGAAGAGAACCTCCTATTGACGCTACGCGACGCGGGAAGCGGGATTCTGACTTTGGTACTGCTTGCGCTGCTGGTACTGGAGGCGCGTTTTTTTGCCGCCTACTTTTCGAGCGAGGCTTTTCTGCATCGCGTCAGGATGTCCACCGACCGCCGGCAACTCTGAGTTTCCAGTGAAAAGGAGCACCGTACTTGCGGCAAAGAACAGGGTAAAAAATCTTTTCATGGGTACAGTCTAAACCCGCGTCTCTGCGTTAGTCAATGCTAATATCTATGCTTGTCCTGAGAAAGAAGAGATCCTAACACGCAGTTATCGGCAGGCGATAAGGCATAAACCGTTGGTTATGTACGATGTACGATGTACGATGGACGATGTGAATTTTAGCGCGCCGGGGGCGCGGGGTTGCGGAGCAATAGCGAAGCGGAATTTGAGAAACGAGGGGGATGGAGGGAAGGGACAACCGCATTAGAAAATGCGGTTGCCATTTACGATATACGAATTACAATCTACTATTTGTTGATAATGTGCGTGTTGCGCAGATTTTTTGAATCATCAACGTACGTGGGAGGGGTCTTCAAAGTCGTCATTATGATGAACGCTTGTTGTCATGATTTTTGATAGACATCAGCGATGATATCAATCAATAAGAGCATCCTCTCTTGATGCACCTCTCTCAAATGCGTTTGCCCCGGGAGGACGAATGAGTTATTGGGAAAATTTATGGGACAGATGTGTTGTTCGTCGGTTGTTTAGGCTTTTTTGCTTGAGACACAGAAGAAAATATCATATAAGAGGAGGATAAAGCGAGGCAAGTCTCTCCGGATGAAAGTCAAGTACATCATGCCCGTGCTAGCGATGGGGGTCGTCTGTGCAGCGAATCCCGGGGTGCGTGTGGAGTTGGCGAGCACGCGTTGCATCTACTCCTCCCCTCATGATGAAAGCGGCAAACGCATTGAACTGAGAATCGAGGTAAGCCCCAGCGAGGAGGGGTGGCACGTGAATGAAGGGGGCTCGCGCGGGAAGGTGATCACGGGGATGGATCCGGCGGGCAACGAGTACAAGAGTGCGCCGTGTTCCTGGGAAAAGACGCCCGGGAAGGAGGGTTCGCGCACGGCGTGTTTCGTCTTTTCTCTCAAAAACAAAGTGGAGAGACTGGTCATCCGGGAGCAGATTCAGGTGCGGCTGGCGCACGAGTTGCGAACCTTTTCCGACCTCGAGGTGGATTTGCTGCAACCGAACCAAGTAACCCTCCCGGGCAGCGAATTGCCCCTGACCTGCAAGCCGGATCCGAGCAACGCTGAAGAGGCAAACCGCGAGAATGACGGCACCCTGCACTCCGCCGGACTCACCCTCATCTGCCCACCCGGACACAGCATCCTTCGCGTTGGTCGCGTCTGGCGCTCGGATCAGGAAGAGGAAGGGAAAGACAGCTCCTACACGCAAGACTTGGAAGTACGCAATCGCAAAGATGCCGATGGCAACGAAGTCGCCCACGTCACCATCCTGGCGGCGCAAGAGAAAGAATGTCTGGAAATTGAGACCTGCGGTGAGCAAAGCAGTGTGCGGGTGCCGCTGCACCTACGAGCCATGTTGGGAGATCCGGCGCCTTCCGTGCCACAAGCAGCAGCAAAACCATGAAGAGGCAGTTTATCCATCTGCTGTTGATGTTGATAACGCTGACTTGCTACGCGAGCTCGGCGGAACCTCCCACACTGCGGCTCCAGAGCGTTGAAAACTTCTACAACAGGGGAGAAGGAGAAGTGTGCTGCACCGTGAAGCTGCACGTGCGAGCCGCGCAGGGGAGCACCTTTGCGGTGGTGGACAGCTCCGTTCCCGCCTCCACGCCTCTGGTTGGAGTTGACGCAACCGGGCGCATTCTGTTGGGAAAATTCCGCTGCGTTGAATCATGCATGGAAGATTGCCGTTCGCTGGTGTTTGATTTTTACACCCGCCCCGTGGGAGGCTGGATTGAATTCGACACCTTTCTTCTGTTGAGACTCACCTCAACGGATTTTGTGGTACGCAGTCCGGCGATCGACCCGCGCCGCATGAGCACCCTGAGAACACTCAACCGTTCCTTCTTTTTGACTCCTCTCCCGGAAGAGAGCGCGGAACCTGGCTCTTTTCTCTTGCGAGTTGATTACGAGATGTCGCCACTTATTCGCAGCGTAACCTTCTGCGATGCCTCAGGAAAACCCTGCAAGAGCCGTGTACTCGATGCCACGTATAACGACGAGGATGGACTCACCTCCACAACCTACTTCCTTGAGACCGACGACCAATCGCCCATTCACCTGCAACTGCGACTCCATCATCCTCCCTCTTCCTGCAAGGTGCCCGTCAGGATACGCATCTACCCCGGTATCATCACCGACCCGGGAACGTGAGGGCCCCGGGCGTCGCCTATATACGATTTACGATGTGGATGCTAGCGCGCTATGCGCGGGGAAGCGGAGCGATAGCGCAGCGGAATTTTGAGACAATGCGAGGTATTAGTTAGAAAGGGGCGGGGCGCCTCCGTCGCCTATTTACGATTTACAAAGCCCACGAGGGCCCGGGCCGACTTCATCGCCTATTTACGATTTACGATGTGGATGCTAGCGCGCTACGCGCGGGGAAGCGGAGCGAATGCGAAGCGGAATTTTTAAAACAACGCGTGGCGTTAAATGAGAAAGGGGCGGGAGGAGGAGACGTCGAGCGTTTGCGCCGGACAGGGAGTCGTCAGTCCTGTTGCGGCGCGGCGGGCTTATCGAGGTGAGTGCGGCCTTGCAGGGCGCGCATGACCGTGATGGCATC
>CANPXA010000108.1 GCA_947585525.1 uncultured Akkermansia sp.
ATCTCCTTCGAAAAGAGAAAACCCCCGGGCGGCAAGGCAAGCCTTGCCGCCTATTTACGATTTTCGATTTACAAAGCCCACGAGGGCTCGGAGTGGGATTGGACAAAATGCGTGAGCATTTTGCCCGCAGGGCGCTGAGGCAGTGTGGTGCCGAAGCGTCAATTTACGATTTGGGGAATTCCGCGCCGAGGGCGCAATTTAGCGGAGCGAAAGCGCAGCGGAATTTTTGAAACGATGCGGGTTGTTGGTCCGAAAGCGGCCGGAGTTTCGCCATGCCGGCTGCACTGCTTTGCTTCCATCGTCCATCGTCCATGTCTTGATTGACGATTTGGGAAATTCCGCGCCGTTGGCGCCTGTTTTTATTCCGTGTTTTTATTCCGTGTTTTTGTCATCATTCACCACAGTTTTTTCGAATATTTTTCCGCGCGGGGAGG
Organism: uncultured Akkermansia sp.; assembly: GCA_947585525.1. GTDB lineage: Bacteria > Verrucomicrobiota > Verrucomicrobiia > Verrucomicrobiales > Akkermansiaceae > Akkermansia. The sequence goes on from CANPXA010000108.1 coordinate 435, forward strand.
GGGAATGATTTTACAAAAGTTTGTCAAGAACAGACGGCAGATCTTCCAGCATGTAAAGGGGGAGGCTGAGGAGTCGGTCCCGGGCACCGAAATGAGCCAAAGAGGCGCGGACGGCAATTTGGGGGGCATACTTTTCGCAGTACAGGTTCAAACTTTTTGCCTGTGTGTTGGTCGTAGCCTTCACTTCGATTGGGATGATCAAGTTATCGTACTGCAGGACAAAATCAACCTCTGCCATATTTCCGGGAATACTCCAGTAAGCGAGAGAGGACCGCGGTTGAGAGGTTTGCAGCATCTGGCAAACGCATTGCTCCGTGAGAGCGCCCTTGAACTCCTTGTACTGCGAACGATCCGGTAGAAAGGTCTCGGGGTTGGGGTTCACCATGGCGCTCATCAGACCGGTGTCGCTCAGGAAAAGTTTGAAGGCGTCGGCTAATTGATAGTGAGGAAGGGGAAACTCCGGTTTGGATATGCGATGCACCCGATGGACCAAACCGCAAAGGTTGAGCCAATCAATGGCGGCTTCGTAATCACGACCACGCGCCCCTTCTTTGATATGGGAATAGGTAAACTTGGACGATTGACGCGCCAACTGCGCCGGGATGCACTGCCACACGTCACGAATACGTGTCACCTGCTGTTTGGTGGAGTATTTCGAAAAGTCGTAGGCATACGCATCAATGATATCATTCTGCAGTCGTCGTATGGTCTTTCCCGACCGCATCTGCGCGTAATTCTTGACAACCTCCGGCATACCTCCCACGGTGACATATTCCTCGAAGAGAGAACACAAGTTGTCGTGCATCAGACGGATCATTTCGGCATCAGCCTCGCACAGAATTTCATCGCTGATCTTTTCACCCAAAGCTCGGAGAAACTCATGAAAACTCATGGGGAACAGTCGGCGTATCTGCACGTGTCCCACCGGGTATGACATATGCTGCCGGTTGAGGGCGATGCCGAGTAAACTTCCGGCTGCCATCACATGATATTCCGGCGCCTGTTCGTGCAAAAATTTGAGGGAATTGAGAGCCCTTTCACTTTCTTGAATCTCATCCAGTATAATCAAAGTCTCGCCCGGCACCACAGTTGCCCCGCTTTGCCGACTGATGGCCCTCATGAGACGTCCCACCTCATAATCTCCTTCAAACAAGGAGCAGGCGCTCGGTTTGTCCGTCAAATTCAGGTACGCCGTGTGCTTGTACTCCCTTTTTCCGAACTCCTGCATCACCCATGTCTTTCCCACCTGGCGCGCCCCCTCTAAAACAAGGGGTTTTCTCATGGCGCTTGTTTTCCATTCCTTCAATTCCTGTAATATTGTCCGCTCCATGAATGCTTTATAGCATAATTCCTATTCAAACTCAAGAAAAAAATTGGCTAAAATTGGCACCACTTTCGGGACAAAATTGGCTAAAATTGGCACCACTTTCGGGACAAAATTGGCTGAAATTGGCAGTAGGCAACCGCAGATCATTTGCCTATTTACGATTTGGAGGCTAGCGCGCCGGGGGCGCGGGTCAGGCGCAGAGGAGGGAATCCAGGGCGGCGAGACGGTGAGAACCGTAGAAGTTGGACTCGTGCAGGAGGGCTCGCTGTCGCACGAGTTGTTCTTTAGTGGGAACGACAATTTCTCGATAGAGCGGGACACGGTCTTTTTCAAGGCGGGAGAGGATGCAACGCAAGCTCGCCGTCGGACGTAGTTTTGCCAGGAGAGGGAGGAGGGAGTCCGCTGCGGCTTCGGCGGTTTCGTGGTTTTTCACGTCCTTGTACACGTCGGTCATGCGTCCGTAAACCTCACGGAGCAGCGTCAGTTGTTGCCGCATCTCGTTCTCGTCCATGTCGATCTTCTCAGGGACGACCTCAAAAACATCGCGAACCGGCAGCCACGCCGCAATGCGGGATGCTTCGGCGGCGCTGCATTTCATATCCTCCACAAAGAGACGCACCTGTAACTCGTCCACTCCGTAGAGCAGCAGAAGCCGCTTCATCTCCTCAAGGTGGGCGTACAGTCCCCTGCCCATCAGAGTTCCGGCAGTCTCTTTCTCCAGCAGATTCACAAAAGCCGGCGGGGCGCCGAGTTCCTTGGCACGTTTGAGGCAATGCTGCGAGTTTTCCGGGGAGAGCCGGTGTTTTTCTTCCTTGAGACGTATCATGCGCTCCAGCATCACCCTCTTCACGGCATCGCTCTGCTCCACCTTGCGCTGCTCCGGCAGGGACATCCACTCCTCGACACCCGGTCGGTGCTGTTCCTCTGCCGCACCCTCACCGTAGCTCACGGCAGCGGTCAGGGTCAATGCCAGCATTCCCATGAGCGCTCGCTTCATTCAAACAAACCGAGGTAAAACTTTTTCTTTCCACGCCGAATGATGAGCAACTCACCCTGCAAGGCCATGCTCCGCGCAAGCTCGACGGCAGGATTCTTCTGCACCTCACCGTTCAGACTGATGGCTCCGTTGCCGATGAACTCTCGCGCCTCCCGTTTGGAAGAGCAGATCCCTGCGTCCACCAGCGCATCCACCAAGGGCATCCCCTCTTTCATCTGCACCTGCGGAGTCCCGCGGAACGCGCTGCGGATGTCTCGAAGGTCGAGTCCGACGTACTCGCCGGCAAAAAGCTTGCGACTGATGTCCACGGCGTGCTCGTACTCCTCCCGACCGTGGAGGTCCGTGATGATCTCGCGGGCGAGAGCCTCCTGAGCGATTCTCTTCTCGGGATGTTCGGTATGCTCAGCCTCGATGGCTAAAATTTCATCCGGGGTGAGGAAGGTGAGCCGCTTGAGGTAGGTGATGACCTGCGAATCCTCGGAGTTGATGAGGAATTGGTAGAGCTCGTACGGGCTCGTGCGCTGTTTGTCCAGCCACAGGGCATTTCCCTCACTCTTGCCGAACTTGTTGCCTTGGCTGTCCGTCACGAGCGGCATGGTGAGGCCGAACACCTCATCCCCCGTGGTCTTACGAATCAGCTCGATGCCGGTGGTGATGTTGCCCCACTGGTCGCTGCCTGCCACTTGGAGATCCACGCCACGCGTCTCGTGCAGGTGTTTGAAGTCGATGGCCTGGATGAGCATGTAGGAAAACTCGGCGTAGGAGATACCGGTCTCCATCTGGCGGCGCACGTGGTCCTTGCTGAGCATATAACCCACGTTGATGTATTTGCCGTAGTTGCGGAAGTAATCAATGACGTTGAGCTCCTTGATCCAATCGTAATTATTCACCACCTCAAAGCCAAACAGGTTCTCCACCTGCGCACGCAGACTCTCGTAGTTGCGCATCACCTCCTCCTTCTGCTGCAGCTCACGCTCCACGGTGCCACGGGGGTCACCGATGAGACCTGTGGCCAGTCCGACCAGCAGCAACGGATGATGCCCCGCCTTCTGCAGTCGCTTCGTGATCAAGAAGCTCGAATAATGCCCAAGATGCAGGCTTCCGGCCGTGGGATCGGTGCCGATGTAAAAGGTCATTCCGCCCGCATTTAGCTTCTCAATCAACTTCTCATCCGAAATCTGATTGATCAGCCCGCGCCATTGCAGTTCCTCGTAGAATGTCATCATGTGCGTTGCATTGTACCACGGTTTCTCGTTTCTGGCAAGACGGGGCGCCGGAGGCGCCTGGCGGCGCCTATTTACGAATTACGAATTACGAATTACGAATTACGAATTACGAATTACGAATTACGAATTACGAATTACGATTTGGAAAATTCCGCGCCGTGGGCGCAAACTAGCGGAGCGGAAGCGCAGCGGAATTTTCGGGAATGGGTGTAAAGGGTAGCTAGAAAGCGGCGAGGTTGAAGAGCCTGATGGATGGTGGACGATGTGCCATGTTTTAACGGAAAAATTCCACAACACATTGGCTTAGCAAAAAATATACAAAAAAACATACAATACATAAAAGAAGAGAGAGGGCTTCTTTTATTTTTCTCAACATAAACAAAAAGGGCAAGAAAAAGATACTGACAACCAGACCTAAAAGAATAAGCATAACAAAAAATTTCGCAAAGGTATCATTGAACTCATTGCCGGTACCATCTAGGCTGAAGTGCCCATGACCGAGTATAATCACTATAGACCACGAAACATAAGAAACAATTATAGGTAAAAAGATCAAAATATTTGCTTTTGATTTCATCTTTGTTGTTTTTTACGTTTTTAAGCCGCCCTTTTGTGTACATCAGGTGCGAAGCTTTCTTTTATTTACGAATTACGAATTGGAAAATTCCGCGCCGTTGGCGCAAACTAGCGGAGCGGAAGCGCAGCGGAATTTTGGAAACAGTGCGGGGGTGTTGGTTCGAAAGCGGCGGGAGTTATTCGCCACGATCGTGTTGGCGACGGTAGCCGGGTTCTTCCGTCATTTTGAGTTTGAGACGGTTGTCGCCTGCGTCCATCTGCTCACGCAGTTTTTGCATATACGGGGCTTCATCGTACGGAGGGGGTTCAATGTGTTTGCCGAACCAGAAACCCCACTTGAGGTACAAATAGACGAGTGCAACCATAGCATCCTGGTCACCTTCTTCATCGGCAATTTTACGGAGTATGTTCACCAGATCAGCACGGACTTTTTGGGGATTTTTCCCCATTCTGTTGGTCTGCAGACTGTGCATATCCGAACACCAAGTGAGATACGCATCGGACTTTTCTCCTCCCCACGAGAAAACATTGACCAGCACCCGCGTGTGGAAAGTGTTGCCGTACCAGCTCGGCTGAATCTTTTTGATGAGAGGCAGAGCCTCATTGAGCATCTGCGCCTCGATGGCCTTGTAGTCGATATTTGGTCGTTCGCTGGCAAGGCCAACGTAGTTGCCGCCCTCCGAGGAAAGTAAGAGATACGCGTAATAATCCCCTGCTTTGGCAGCCGCCGTCATCCACATCTTCGCGTCCGGAGTGTACGAATTATGCAGTTTCAGCACGTGAAAGTTATATTCGGTCATACACTCACCAAGCTGGCGCATGGCGGGAACAAAGCCCTTCTCTGCCACCGCACGCATCTCATTCACAGCCTCCAAACGCAGGTCGGGATTGTCGCTGGTGGGCGCGAAATATTTGTTGACTAACGCCGTGAGATAGGCGCCGATGAGGCTCCCCTTTTCAGCGGCAGCCTTGCAATCTTCGAGCATGAGCTCCATACCGGCTTTTCCCGTTTCGCCCCTTCTCCGAGCCAGCTGGTATTGCGCCAGTGCATGCCACGCCAAGGCATCTGCGTTCCCTGCATCGGCGGCCTTTTGGAAGTACCCGAGCGCCTCCTCGGCAGAGCCGACACCCTCCTCCAACTTATTCATGGCGTGGTGCCCCAGGCGCACCATGGCATCGGTATCACCCTGGTCGGCCTTGGCTTGCAGTTCCTCCACCTCTTCCTCTTTGACTCGTGCATCCGGTGGGTTAATCAGTTTGAGCTTTGCCAGCTTCTTGGAGAGCAAGGCAGCCGCCTTTTTGGAATCCCGAATGGCTTTTTTCTCCTGCTTTTCCTCTTTTTTCTTCTCCTTGAGATACTCCTTCTGAGTCATGAAACCTTTCGTTTTTTTTGCGGCATAAGCCTCCGGGCAGCACACGATGCCCAACAAAACCGCACACAGAACTGTCAGATACCCCTTCATTCTCTCACGGTATGAAAGTTTCCCTTCCTTGTCAAGTAAAAACCCTGGGCGGCGTTCCGCCGCCTATTTACGAATTACGAATTACGAATTACGAATTACGAATTACGAATTACGAATTTGGCACCTCTAAAAACTCAAAATTTTTGAAAAAGGGCAAGCCCATAATTCCTCTCCCCCGGACATTTTGTCCTTTTT
>CANPXA010000109.1 GCA_947585525.1 uncultured Akkermansia sp.
TTCGAATTCATCCACCCCTTTGCCGATGGCAATGGCCGACTGGGGCGCTTCTGGCAATCGCTCTTGCTGGCAGCAGCTCACCCCGTGTTTGCCTACATCCCCGTAGAGAACCTCGTGCATCACTCGCAATCTGCCTACTATGCCGCGATTTCTTCCAGCACGGAACTCGCAGACTGCTCCCCTTTTATTGAATTCATGCTCACCGCCATCCATGACGCACTCGTTTCCCATATCCGTACCCGGCGCCCCGTCCCATCGAGTTCTCCCCGGCAACGCCGTGTACAAGTAGAATCACGCATTCTTTCCTTGTTCCGCTCCACTCCTGCCCCCACCGTTGCGCAACTTGCGCAGAAATTGCACGTTTCCGAGCGCACAATCGCCCGCCGACTGGCAAGTTTGCGCGAACGCGGTCTCCTTTCACCATCAAAGCGAACCCGGTAAGGTCGAAACTTCCTTGACTCATTCCCGCCAAGCGCCAGCATGGACAAATTGGTTCAAATTGGGGTCAAGGAGCTTCAAATCGGCTCATTTTTGCGTTAAAATGCGCCCCGATTCATCCGAAAGTGAGCCGAAAATGAGAACGGACGAGAGAGTTTCCGGGAAAGCGTTCCCCCATGGCTTACGCAGGATAGACAAACGATGAACGAGATTTTCTTTCCAGTCGGGAGAGAATTCGCTTGACAGGTCGGGGAGAATCATATATCTTTTCGCCACGTTCTGAAGGGACGAACACCACCACCAAGAAAAAGACTATGCGTTCTGTAACTGTACGTAAAGGAGAGCCGATCGACCGTGCGCTGAAGCGCTTGAAGACTAAGCTGGATACCGAGGGGATTCTGGAAGAGATGCGCCGCCGCCGCGCGTTTGAAAGCCCCATGGATGAGAAAAAGCGCAAAGCGCGTTCCGCAAGCAAGCGTAACAAGGTGAAGTGGCGCTTTACGAACAAGGAGGAAATTCCCGCATCGGCGGTGACTCCTGCTGAGGGTTGATTCAGCAAAGGCGGATCATAAAAACAGCCTGCCTCTGATGAGGCCCACCGTGCGGCTTTCTACTTCGGAAGGGAGCCGCATTTCTGTACACCGTTGACTTCCCCCAGGACAACCGTATTTGAGAGAAGTTCATCAACGGAGAGAAAACTCTTATTGATTGATATCATCGTTGATGCATATCAAAAATCATGACAACAAGCGGTCATCATGATGACGGCTCTCAAAATTCGTAATTCGTAATTCGTAATTCGTAATTCGTAATTCGTAATTCGTAATTCGTAATTCGTAATTCGTAATTCGTAAATGGAAAACGCATTTCCAAATGCGCTTGCCCTGCGTCTCCCATCAACAATGCCCCCACCTCAACCCTGCTTTTCTACCGGTGCGGGGTAAACAGAAGAGACGTCGCCCCAGCGTCCATTCCGGATGTTGCGCATGAAAGACCGCACATGCGCAGCCCAGGGAGTACGAGTCTGGCAATAGCTCCTTCCGATCTGAGCGACGGTGACACGTCCGCGAGCCTTGTACTTGGCGAGGATGGAACCGAGGTGCTTCACGCAATCCTCCTTGGAAGCATACGAACGCTGACCACGGCGTCCCATAATCCCAGCCAAATTATTTTTCGTACGAGCCGCTTTTGAGGTAGCGTTGCCTGATTCGTGCCGGATAATAGCTTCCATCAGCACGGGATCCACTCCATTCACCCGCGCCACATCCCGTATCGCCGGGCGCAACTCACTCACGACGTCAGCCCCGGCCACCAGCACCCCCAGCAGGCACACGCAAGCTGTTATGATGCTCTTCATGGGTATTATCCTACCATATCCTATCATATCGGTCAAGTTATTTCTTCTATAGTCCAGAAAACGAATGGATTCCAACTTAACAATTTGAAGGATTCAAGGACGGAAACCGACGTTAACTCCCGGTCGGTGGTGGCAAAACTGTCTGTTTTTTGCACAAAAAAAGGTTGGTCATTATTCTTTCTGCTTGACTTTTGCTTGAAAAGGTAGTTTGATAGCGCGCCGACATGGTGGACGGATGCATCCTGCTTCGTACATCGTGCGGATATTTCAATAACCGTTTAACAAGTATTATGGGATCCCTGAAGAAGAGACGTAAGGCTAAGATTAATAAACACAAGCGCAGCAAGCGTATGCGTCAGAACCGCCACAAGAAGCGTTTGCGTTATAAGTCCTGAGTCCTGCATCGGCAGGCAGGGACGGCTTTTTCACGTACAGTCGATCCCCGTTCACGGCACATCCTTTTCCTTGGGACGTGCCGTTTTTTATGCCCCCGTGACGACCGGTCCCTTTATATCTTGACGAAAATACGCTTGCTCCACAAGAGGAAGCAGACAAACCACGCAGCAACCAAATAGAACGCGGCAAAGACAACGGGACGGAGCGATGGATCAATCGTCAGCGCCCCCATTAGCAAATTGCAACCCTCTTCACACAACATTCCAAATCCCGGCAAATGCGTGATGAGGTAGATCAACAAAGCATTCATCCCTACCACACGCAGAGGCAAACTCAGTCTCTCTCCCACTCTCCCCCTGTCGCATAATACTCGAAAAACAGCCAATAACAGGAAACTGAAACCTCCTGCCATCAACACAAACGCGGGGGTCCATATCCCTTTGATCACAGCCCCACAGTTGCTCCCCAAAATCAGACATACACACCCAATAAGCGCCAGGAGTCCTGCCTGCTTTCCCATCCCGAGGGCAGATCTGCACACGTGTCCCGCGCCGTAGCCCAACAAGGCGAGAGCCGCTGCGGAGACGATGCAGAGGGGACCCTCCGGATCGTATGTCCCGTTGTGAAGGACGCCGGGACAGAGCCATTGATCCACTTTCGCATTGATGCAACCCGAGGGAGTCATGTCGCCCCCGAAGTGCTGCAAGCTCCACACGCCGACCAGGATTGTCAGGGAAAGCACAATCATAACCCAAGTGCGCCTCAGCCAGATTGCAGCCGTCCCGGCAAGTGCACAGCTGATGCCGATAAGCGCGAGCACCGAGGCATAGCGAAATCCGTTCAATGAGGGAGTGAAGACAAAGTAGGTGTACATATCCCACGTACTCACCAAAATACCCAGGAACGACAGAATGAGTGCTCGCTTCCAAAGTTTGCCCGTCAACGCCCAGCGACTCTTTCCCTGCTCCCCGGCGCGGGAAAGCGAAAAATACATCGATGCCCCGCTGATGAAAACAAACAGGGGAAACACCAGATCGTACACGGTCAACCCTTCCCAACTACAATGCCCCAACTGCCGCCATATCTCGTTTCTCACTCCCTCCGGCACATATTGCGCCAATGCCCGCAGTAAGCTGTCCAGCCCGATGATGATCAACATATCAAGTCCACGCAGTGCATCCAACGAAAGCAAACGCCGCGGTGCGACGCGAGTCAGAGAGGTCTCCATACCTAATATACGTTTTCTATGAAAAAATCTTTCAAAGGAAAACGATGCCCCCATTCGTGTCTCAACAATATTTTCTCCGTTCTTATTCAACCCATTTCCCATGGTTTCCTCGCTGGAGAAAGCTAGGACGATAAAATGATCCATGTATCCACAAACCTTTCTCATCACGCATAACACCGGTTTTTCAAATTCCTCTGCGATACCGCTCCGCCAGATTGCGCCAGTGGCGCACAAATTTCCCCAATCGTAAATCGTAAATCGTAAATAGGCAAACGCTCCGCGTTTGCCCCGGGGTATCTTTCGAGGCTTGCGCAGGTGGGGAGGACGTGGTACAATCGCGCGCATGGCAACAGAGGACAAACGAGATTTTATCCGTGAGTGGATAGCGGAAGATTTGGCGGAAGGACACTGCAAGACGCCCATCACTCGCTTTCCGCCGGAACCGAACGGCTACCTGCACATCGGTCATGCAAAAGCTATCTGTCTCGATTTTGGGATCGCCAAGGAATACGCCCACCTCGGGGCTGTCTGTCACCTCCGTTTTGACGACACGAATCCCTGCAAGGAAGACGTCGAATTCGTGAACTCCATCCAGGAGGATATCCGGTGGCTGGGCTTCGACTGGGGGGAACACCTTTACTGGGCATCCAATATCTTCGATTTCTATTACGAATGTGCGGTAGCGCTCATCAACAAAGGTCTGGCCTACGTGGACGAACAAGACCGCGAGACCATGCGCAAGCAACGCGGAGATCTCGTAACCCCGGGTGTGCATTCTCCTTTTCGTGATACGTCGGTGGAGGAGAATCTCGCCAAGTTTGAACGCATGAAAGCAGGCAAATACGCCGAGGGAGCTGCCGTGCTGCGCGCAAAAATCGACATGGCCAGCAGCAACATGAATATGCGAGATCCCGTCATCTACCGCATCTCCTACGACCCACACCATAACACAGGCAAACAGTGGTGCATCTACCCCATGTACGACTTTGCTCACCCCCTGGAGGACGCATGGGAACACGTCACCCACTCGCTCTGCACGCTGGAATTTGAAAACCATCGTCCCCTTTACGATTGGGTCATCGAAAATTGCCCGGTGCCGGCGCGTCCGCAACAGCGGGAATTCTCCCGTCTGAACATCACCTACACCGTGATGAGCAAGCGCAAACTGCGACAAATGGTGGAAGAGGGCTACGTCTCCGGATGGGATGATCCCCGAATGCCCACCATCTGCGGGATGCGCCGTCGCGGGTACCCTGCCCCGGCTATCGTGGAATTCTGCGAGGGTGTCGGCATCACCAAGTTCAATGGCAACACGGATGTAGCCCGCCTGGAAAACGCTGTCCGCGCCGAGCTGAACGCCCATGCCCCACGTCGGATGGCGGTCCTGCACCCGTTAAAACTCGTGCTCACCAATCTTCCGGAGGATCACGATGAAGAGGTGCGCGTGCAGATCAATCCGGAAATGCCGGAACTCGGCGAACGCTCCCTGCGTCTCACCCGCGAGGTCTGGATCGAACAGGAAGATTTCATGGAGGAGCCCCCGAAGAAATACAAACGTCTCAGTCCCGGCGCCTGCGTGCGTCTCCGCGGCGGATACTGCATTGTCTGCTCCGGTTACTCGAAGGCTCCGGACGGTCGCATCACCGAGGTACAGGCGGAGGTTCTTCCCGGCACAATCGGAGCCATGCCACCGGAGGGCATCCGCTGCCGCGGCGCCATTCATTGGGTCTCTGCCAGGCACGGCATACGCGCCGAGGTGCGACTCTACGACCGACTTTTCAAGGATGAAGCGCCGGATGCGAACACGGAGGGCTTTTTAGCCTCCCTAAATGAAAATTCACTCACGGTGTTGAAAGATGCTGTTGTAGAACCCGAACTCGCCTCCGCTCCTCCGGAATTCCTCTGCCAATTCGAACGCCTCGGCTATTTCGTCGCAGACCGTCGGGATCACAGCCCGGAGCGACCCGTCTTCAACCGCTCGGTGGGTCTGCGCGACTCATGGGCTAAAATCAACAAGTGATGCCTGAGTTCTCTGCTAAAAATGGAGCATTCGACATGAATGACTTTATCAATCGCTGTGATGCCGCCGTCGCGGGCTTTGCACCCCCTGCCCCCTGCGATGATCCCGTCCCTTCCCCTCCGGCAGACGATGTCCCCGTGGCTGACGGAGATGACCCCATCACATACTCTTCTCTGGAGGAAGTGCTGCAGGAGCTGCGGCTGGGGCACCTCGTGCTGGTGACGGATGATCCCTCTCGCGAAAACGAAGCCGATCTCATCTGCGCCGGACAATTCGCCTCGCCTCAGAACATCAATTTTATGGCAACCCACGCCCGCGGACTCATCTGCGTCCCCATGGCCCCCGAACGCGTGGATTCCCTCGGCCTCCCTATGCAGGCCAACCACAACACAGAGAAGCACCACACGGCCTTTACCGTGAGCGTGGACGCCAAAGTGGGCACTACCACCGGCATCAGCGCCTTCGAACGCAGCGCCACGACCATCAAGCTTGCCGACCCGCACGCTACGCTGGATGACTTCGTGCAGCCCGGACACTGTTTTCCCCTGCGCGCGCGAGAAGGTGGCGTTCTTCGGCGTGCCGGACACACGGAAGCTACGGTGGATCTCCTGCGCATGGCCAATTTGGAACCCGTCGGCGTGTGTTGCGAGATTATGAAGGACGACGGCACCATGGCACGACTCGGAGAACTCGGCTCCTTTCAGCGCGAGTTTTCGCTCAAGGCCTGTTCGCTCGCTCAGATCATCTCCCGT
>CANPXA010000110.1 GCA_947585525.1 uncultured Akkermansia sp.
ACACATAATGATTTCATGGGGTAGAACCTATACTCCCTGTAAACGCTGTAGTGAGACGCCTGACGCAGCTCCTTGAGCACCTCGAGTTTCTCTTCAAGCGACCATGATTCGCTCGAGGCGCTATCCTCCAGGATTTCCGCGAATTCCTCGTGAAGGTCAGAGAGTTCCAGATAATCATCCTCATCAATGGTGCTATCGGCTTTCTCCTGGAGCGTATGGATGAACTTCAGTATGGTTCGAGCTACCAACCGTCCGTTACCTTTCTCCAACTCCGGCTTCAAGGTGTCCAGCACATCTCCCATTCCTCTTGTCACAGCCGTCCAATTGATACCATACCCATTATATTTACCATTCCAGCCCATCTTCTTCTCCATGCGAGTGAACAGCCTTTCCACCCTATTTGCAAACTTCTCTTCCAAAGACGGGAATTGGACAAAATTCTCGCACAACCAGTCGTTCAATTCGCAGGCATAATCCGCATTGCGCTGCGCCTGCTTCTGCACAAACTTTCTTAATTCGTCCGCGGGTACCTGTTCCAAAAGTTTTTTCGATACTAATGCTGTCTTATTCTTACGCTCCATGGGTTCACTCTAACACACGATACTCACTGAACGCAACCCTAAAACACCGGGTAAACGTGAGGAGTTTGCCCTCAACACAAACCAGGGGCAACCGCATTAGAAAATGCGGTTGCCATTTACGATTTGCGATTTGTTGATAATGTGCGCATTGCGCAAATTTTTTGAATCATCAACGTACGTGGGAGGGGTCTTCAAAGTCGTCATCATGATGACCGCTTGTTATCATGATTTTTGATAGGTATCAACAGTGATATCAACCAATAAGAGCATTCTCTCCTTTGATGAGCTTCTTTCAAATGCGTTTACCCTGACACAAGCCTGATGAGCTTGACTGGTGGAGAGTGACGTGGTAGAATACGACAGTTCCGTTCAGGGATAACAAGCTGCTACCTATCCGTCTGTCCTAACGAGAGGTTGCGCATATCGGAGCAGCGCGTTCACGATGATGGAACGAACAGACACGAACGTGTTCGGGTGCAGGATGACGGCGAAAGCGTTGGAATCAAAATGCCGGACGCAGGCACATCGTATGACATGACAAATCTGTAGTATAAACAAACGCTTGACGCCTGAGCCCTCATGTCCTACCAGATCATCCACACCAATGTATATCACCGGCAAGGGGCGATCGCAACCGATGCCGAGGTGCTGGCTCGCAGCGTCCGTTTCCCCGTCCAACTGGAGGAGGAACTGCTCAAACAAGTTGACCGAGCCGTACCGGAAGAGATGGGGCTGTGCGGACCTTGTTACAGCTATCATTGCGTAGGTGAGGCCTCAGAGCGACTGCATGTACTCACCTGCTCGACTTGCGAGGGGGGAGGAGAAGCCGCAACAACTCTCGTACACCATATCGTTCTCACAGAAGCGGAGCTCTTGACGTTAAGAGCTGCAAAAAGACCCGTTACACCGGCGGGAATCGCTCTCCTCTTGGAACGGCAAGGAATATGGATACACAGTGAGCTTGATCTGATGCAGAGGGAGTCGGATACCTCCGTTCTGAGGCTTGCTGTCTCCTGTCCTGATTCGGACAATCACCCCGCGTGGTTCATCTTTACCGGAGACAACGCGAACGCACACATTTTGGCGAATCCGCCCTACTCGGAAGGATGTCTCCTGCTCGTTCCCCCGGGAACGTGGACACGAGATCTGCTGCGTCTCATACACGAGAGTGACTCTCTTGACGGACAACGGGGCTGGGGAACACCCTTCTGCACCCATGCGAACAAAACCGATGCTACCTGCGTCAAGCAACGGCTTTTCTGCGCTGCGCAAGCTCCCTTACATGAGTTTGAACAAGCCACACACCTACCCGTGCTGGAGATAAAGCGCGGGATCCGTGGGCAGGAAACGATTAGCGCGAAGCCTTTACAAGCTGTACCGAGGGAATCGACACTAATGGCAAAACCGCTCGAAGGATCGACGGGGCACGTCTCACCTCCTTCAACAAGCCGTTTGGAATCTCTTCCTCAACCCTTCTGTCGTTACACCGAATACACGAACGAGAATCTCATTGAGTTGTCCTCACCCGATCAACTCGCCTCCTCACGAAGTTGGCTGTTCAGCATCGTTGGGACGACGGCTGTTGCCTCCATCATCATCAGCACTGCCCTGTGGTTTTTCTTCGGCGGAGGGAACGATGGAAAGGAGGAAGAATGGAGCAACATCCCTTTTCTTCATCACCAAGCAGCTCCCGAACTCCCAACCGAGGAACAAACTGAGGAAGTAACCCTTGAGGACAATATCGAACCGAATCGGCAGGAAGAGTCATCTGCTCAACCCTCTGTCTCTCACAAGGAGCCTGCCCCTGAGACAGCGACTGCCTCCACACAACCGGGTTCTGTCCAACCCCCAGGCGACACGAGCGCGGAACGGGTATCCTCTCCGAATCCATCCCCGTCCCCCCTTCCGGGAAAGATGAAAGCCTATTTTTCCGGGAACACTTTGCCGAGTGAGCTTCTGCCGGAAGACACCGCGGAGTTCACAAGCGGGCGATTGATCCTGTGGTACCGCACGGATACCTCCGGTTCCGGAATTCCGAAACAACAGATCGTCATCCTCAAGGAAGGAGAAAACTCTCTCAGAATCAAAAAATCAGGAGGGGGCTACTATCAATTCACGGTTATGCGAGGAAAAGAACGCGACACCGAATATCCGGAGGTCCTTGTAAGCGTTTCCCACGGCAAACTGAGAGAATGCAGCGTCAAGAATATGCCCGCAGCTGTACAAATCCCCGTCCTCGATGCTCAGGGGGGCTCTCTGAATTATTCCCTGCTCATCCCGGAGGTGAAGACGCGCATCTACCCCACTCAGCGGAACGACCTGTCACAAGCAGATACCCCCTTGCACATCTCCCATCTCGACTCTTGCCTCACGGTCTCCAAATATGAAATCAAACCCATTCTGCGCGGTAAAAATTATCCGTGGATATCCATGCTCTCCCAGCAAACCTGCGAGTTCGAACCGGAGATGACGCTCTACCTGCCTCTCTTCGACGCACCAAACCGCATTGTGGTGGCACCAACAAAAGGAGCCTATACCTGCGATCTTCGCCCCTACCCGACAGATGAATCAGGTGTACAGGCGGTGGGCTGTCGGGTGAAGCAGGTGTTTGACTGCCGTGCAGCTGTACGCGCGGCACTGCGTTCCTACGCTCATTCGGCACGACAGGGTCATGCAGCGGAGAACACTGTGGCGCATCTCTACTACGTGCTCAACGAGCTGAATGAGGCTCGCGGGAAAGAGCGACGCGAGCGGATCATCGACTATTACGCCTCCCTCTTTC
Organism: uncultured Akkermansia sp.; assembly: GCA_947585525.1. Taxonomy (GTDB): domain Bacteria; phylum Verrucomicrobiota; class Verrucomicrobiia; order Verrucomicrobiales; family Akkermansiaceae; genus Akkermansia. The sequence continues at coordinate 3,364 of CANPXA010000110.1, forward strand.
GTGCCACCCAATTTGGTGATTTCCTACGTGAAAATGTTCTCAAGGGATATGAAGAACTCATGCCGACCCGTAGGGACATCCGCGAAAACATGGACTCCGTACATGCAGCATCTCCGACACTGCGAAACAAGCTTATGGTGCGTGAAAACGGTGAATTGCTCCTTGAAGCCGTCAGAAAATCATTTGCAGATATCATCCAGAGCGTCTATGATGATGAGCGCAAAAAATTCACAGAATCTTCTCTCCCGTCGTTCAACATCAAACTCACAAGAGTACAGTTCAACAAGAAAGGTGAGTTGATCTGGGTTTTTGAACTGAGTGTTTTATCGTCCGCTTAATGTCACGCGCCTCCCATCAATCACCTTGGCGAACGCTTCGCCGTCTTGCTTTATCCGGAAAGAGGGATGAAGCGGAAGCGTTCTTGTTGCGTATGCTCAAAGACAACCCGGACGACAGAGAGGTCAGAGCCGAGTTAACCCGTCTCCGAACGGGGCAAAGTTTGCTCTGCACGGAGAGCAAAAAAGAACGCAAAAAGCGGGTTTCCCAGGAGGTACGGGAAGCCATTGACGAAGCCATTCGACGTTACGGGGAGCCGCATATCCTCTCTTGCTCTTCCTCCGACGACCTCCATGCTCTCCGTAAGCAGTTAAAAAATCAACTCAGCCTCCTCAAAGAAAACAAGACACCGGCACCGCAAGGCACGGCGGACTTTTGTCGAATGCTGGAAAGAGAACTGAGTCGGCGACGAAAGAAAGGCTCGCGCGTCTTGTTCCGATGGCTCGGCGGCAGCTTTCTCGTTCTTCTCGCGGCAGTGGGTGCCTTGTGGCTACTGCATCGACGGGCGCTCTCCCTCTGCGACCAGCTGGAAGCCTCCCTCAGAGCGAACGAATGGAAAAAAACAGAACAACTTCTGCAGGCAACGGATACCGGTATTAATCGACTCCTTGCCAAAAAAGTGGAGGTCCTGACGGGGATGGTGAAGCGTTGGCAACAGAGCGTGCCACGTCGAGCTGCCGAATTCGCCCAGAAAATCAGCCTCTACAAAAAGCACCATGCCGTCTCATCCATCAGCATGGAAGAGCGGAGTGAACTCCTGAGACAAATACGTGCCCTGCCGGAACCCTTTTCCAAGAAATTATTGGCCGATTGGGATGAGCTGTGTCGCCCGGAGCGCGAAGTGCTCGAACAGCAAAAACAGGAAACTGTCTCCCGCCTTACATTCCCCTACCCTCAACCAAAACTCAGCGGGAATCCGGATGAGGACCTCCCCGTGTTACGTACCGCTGACAAGGAACTCTCCGCCCTGCTGAAAGACTTTTGTAACGCGCAGACCCTCTTCGATCTCGATTCGTCCATCATAGCCCCGAACAAAGCCATCGCTGACAGCGTAGCGCAATGCCTATCTGATGCTGAGCAACTGAAACGCGCTCAGGTTCTTCTTGGCACCGCCCGCACATATGGAGAACATCTCCACTCACTGAAGGAATTCAAACCTGTCCTGTACGCGCCGGCTCGGCAAGCCTATACTTGCAGTCAGAAACTCCCCGCGACGGAAGAGGAGATGCAGGCCATGCTGCGTTCCATGCGGCATCATATCCCCCAACACCTCCCGGACCACATTCTGAAGGCCATCCTGCACAGAGGACCCAGTTTTGGTGAACACGCCCCGGCCTCTGTGGAGCACCTGCATATCATGGAGGAGCTCTTCACCTCATCCACCCTGCGTCAAGTTCTTTACGAGATCGTGACTCTCGATGGCCGTGTCATCTACTCCAATGAGGCGCCGAAATTGACAGAAGAAGGAGGCGCACACCTGGTACGCTCAGACATGGATCCTCAATACAAGCCCGACGAGAACGCTCAAATCTTTCTGCCGATAGCCGCCGGCATGAGAGTGCGTTGTATCGACCCCCGTCCACTTCTCAAAGCCGCGCGCCTGGAACGCGCCACGTTTTTCCTCACGGCGAACCTACCGGATCTGCTCGGGCGCATCACTTGCATCCAAGATGAGAACTGCCCCGCCCTGGCGAAAGCATACATCTTCAACACATTACTAAAAATTATACACACACATCCCAAGCAGAAAGTCCTCGGACTCCGTTTTGCTCCCACCATGGAGAAAGACATCCGTTCCTTCCTGGAATTGAGGAAGCGTCTGAATGCCCCCCTTATTCCGAACTGCTGGCTGAGTCGCTCCTCGGCAGCAACCGACGCCGAACTAGCGTTCAATGAATGGTTTCGTGATCACGCACACCGTGACTACTCAGCCGAAATGAAGCGTAACCTCGAGATTGTCCTGAAAGGACGTTCCCACTACATCGGCTTCATCGATGTCAACTCCAAGCCCCATTTCAAAGCATCTTATTCTTCCGATTCCGGCACCTTGCGTTACTTCTCCAAGGGTCAGCTTGTCGCCTCTCCCGCCGAGGAGCCCCTTCAATCTCCGGATCCCTTTTCACCCATCTTCCGCGATTAAAAGATCATGCTTGTAGCTATTATGTCAGATGTCCACGATGAGGAAGAGTCTCTGAAGCGAGCCCTGAATCTGGCAGAAAAGGCCGGTTGCACGCATCTGTTGTACTTGGGGGATTTTGTGAGCACAGCCACCCTGCGCTGTATGCGGGCAACGTGGAGACATCCTATGGACATCGTCGCGGGAAACAATGACTATCCCCGCTCTG
>CANPXA010000111.1 GCA_947585525.1 uncultured Akkermansia sp.
CAGAGTACGGAAGCAGACAGTTCGATTGAGAACGTGCACAAAAAGATCGAACAGATTCACAAGGATATATCCGGACTAAAATCCAAAGCGAATAATCTCAATATCCGTCAACTCAGCGTTGAAAAGAGCCGCTTGGAAAAGCAACAGGAACAACTCAAGAAACAATTGGAGAGCATTTAACCTTACTTTCTCAAGAATATGGACGCATTACTCAAACTCGTGGCTGTGCTGACCGTCCTCTGGGGCGGCTGGATGTACTTCAAGAATTCGGACAGTGAGACCGAATTGAGGAAGGTACGCAATGAGCTCAAGGTGGCAAAGGGGGAAATGGGAGAGGCTCAGGCGAGCTATGACGCCGAAGTCAAGAAACGCGACGCCCTCGCCGAGGAAGTCAATGCCCTCAGAGAACAGAACCAGCAATTGGAGAAGGATATAAGGGCTAAGATCAAGGAGAAGAGTGAACGGGCTGCGCAGGAACGCCGCGACCGATTGGCTGCCGAGGAAGAAGCTAGAAGGGAGAGAATGAAGGCTCGGGAGGAGGAATTGGCGAAAGCAAAAGAAGAAAGGGAGGCTAAGTGGAAGCAGGATGAAGAAGAGAAAAGGAAAAAACAGGAGGAAGAGGACGCCAAGTACCAGGAGGAAGAAGCCAAATATAAGGCAGAAAGGGAGAAATCTGCGGCTCAATGGGATATAGAAAGCGCAAACGCTACACTGCGAAGCTATTTGAATTGCCCTGCCGTCAGGCAACCCTCAAAATTGGATTATGGTCGAATAGACGTACTCAAACAGAAATGGGTATTAAACGTGCAGGCTATCATTGACGCTGCGAACAAAGGTGATGAAAACCGTCTGAAATCAGCAATGAAAACTTTGGAAAATACAGCAAACGGATTGAATCGGATGTCAGAGGGGGGAGGCACCTCCTGCCTGAATGGAGCTACACAGGTCATTGAAGCGGCAAAGACCATTATTAAGGCAAAGAAACAGCTAAAGAAATTAAATCTCCCAGGGCGTTGACCCAAACCGCTGAGGCAGATATTCCACCCACCGTTGACAGGACGGGGAAAATTCTTACGGAACGGGAGCGGATGCGGCTTGCCTTAAGAGTTCCAACGTGGTAGGATAGCGGAGGTGGCGCTGGATGATGAATATTTGCACCGCCGAGCCATGGCCGAGGGGCAACGCGTGGGAGTGAGGAGAGGAAGGGAGACGGGAGCGCGTACCGGGAGGCGATGGGGGAGCGTGTTGAAGCGCTTGTTCCTGATGGGGCTGGTGCTGGTGGCGCTGTGTGCCGGTCTTGGTTACGGACTGTTTCTGATGGTGACGGCGAAGTACAGCCGCTGGGCGGAAGAATTTAATTTGGAGGACGTGAACAACTTGGATCACCCCTGCATCATCTACGACTGCCGGGGTAAGGAGATCGGTCGCATCTTTGACGAAAACCGCAGCTATGTCCCCTACGACAAGATTTCGGCAAGCATGGTGAACGCCCTCGTTGCCCAGGAAGACAAAAACTTCTGGAACCACACCGGCTACGACCCCATGGGCATCCTGCGCGCCGTCAAGGAGACGGTGATCTCTCACGGCAAAGCCAACCAAGGGGCCTCCACCATCACTCAACAGCTCGCTCGCAATGCGTACGATTTGGAGCGCCGCACCCTCGTGAGAGGAGGAACGCGTTACGAGCGCAAGGTGGTGGAAATCTTCCTGGCCCAGCGATTGGAGAAGCGCTACGACAAGAAACAGATCCTGGAATTCTACCTGAACCGCATTTACTTCGGTCGCGGGTATTACGGGATACGCGCAGCCTCGTTGGGCTACTTCGGCAAGGAACCCGCCGACCTCACCGTACGCGAAGCTGCCAGTCTCGCGGCTCTCATTAAAAACCCGGAAAACTACAACCCCATCCGCAACCCCGAACTCAACACTCGCTGGCGCAATGACGTCATCGACCGTATGCAGCGCAGCGGTTACCTCAGTCTCAAGGAAGCCGAACGTGTCAAGAAGCAACCTCTCGGGGTCAATCCCTCCCCTCTCCGGCGGCACACCTCCTTCCTGCACGCCCTCGTCCAACAGCAAGCGATCGACCTCTTCGATAACCCCGAGCGCGGTGAGGAAATCGTAAAAAGCGCCGGCATCCGCATCTACACCACCATTGATGCCGACCTTCAAAACATCGCCGAACGTTCGCTCAAGCGACGACTCGCCGACATCGAAGCTCGCAAAGACTACACTCACACCCGCTACTCGGATCCCCGCGACCCGAAAAACGATCAACATAAGTACCTCGATGGCGTCGTGTATGCGGTGAACAACAAAACCGGCGCCACTCTCGTGTATGTGGCCGGACGCGACTTTGAGCGGGACAACTTCGACATCATTGAAAGCGGACGGCGTCCGGTGGGCACAGCTCTGCTGCCGTTCCTCTACATGTGCGCCTTTGACAACGGCTACTCACCGAGCTCCCGATTGGTGGACGACGCCATGGACAACAGGCTTGCCGGCATCGGAGGAACTGAGGGCATCCTCGGCGAATGGGGCATGGAGGTGAAAAAGGGACGTTACATGGATGTCGTGACGGCGCGCCATGCGTTGGAGTGGTCGAAAATAGCCGCTTCCGCTCGCCTAGGTATGGCTCTGAGCGCCAAAACGAATCACGCTGCCCGACCTTTCATCAACACCCTCACGCGTGCAGGCATCACCCCTCCCCCGCGCAACCCCGACAGCACCGAAGTCCGCCCCGTCTATTACCCACGTGTTTACCTGGGCACGGAGCCCGTTTCCTTCAAGGAGATGGTGATGGCCTACACCATATTTCCCAACGTGGGCAAACGCCCTATCACTCCCTACGTCATCACCAAGGTTACGGACAGCTCCGGCAACATCCTCTGGGAAAACCCGCTGCACGTTTCAGGACGGATGCACAACAGCACCACTCCCTGCACCGCCTTCCGACTGCACTCCATCATGCAGGAATCCCTCAAGCAAGGCAACGCCATCCGCGTGCTCTCCTACTTGCCGGAAAACTTCAACGGGGCCGTCAAGAGCGGCACCAACTACGATTTTGCCGACGCCTCACTCTTCGCCTACAATTCCACTTTGACCTGCGGAATATGGATAGGCTATCTCAATGACCGCCACGCCATCTACCCGGAGGCCTTTGCCTCCGATGTGTGCGGACCGGTGATGGGCGATATCCTGAGAACGGCTCAGGGAAGATACGAAGACAAGCCGATCCTTCCGCCGCCTGACACAGAAGGAGTAGAGATATGCAAGAACTCCGGACAACTCGCGACCAACTTCTGCTACGAATCCGTGACGAAGGACGGCAAGCCCGAATACGTGCGACCCACCTACATTGAGTACTTCCCCAAAGGAGACGTCTCCCTCGGCACCTGCACCGTGCACGGCGACGGCAGTCCCTCTCTGAGCGACCTCCTGGACACACGTGAACAAAATGTCTTTTCGAGGGTGCTTCCCATCGTGCCCATCTTGCCCAAGGGACTCGCTCTTCTGGGGGATGACCCGTACGGCTGCCAACTGCAACTCAACCCCAAATACCGTCCCGGCGATGAGACGGAGAAACAGGCTCAAAACCTCGTCGAAGAGGACGCCCTCCCGGCTGATGATGACCAGGACGCTGAATCCCGTCCCAAAGTCAACAGCGACGTCGAACTGCGTATGCCTCTTCCCCAACGCTATCTCCCAACCATCCCTCTTCAACTCTGATTTTCCCACCTACCCACACCGCCATGCCCACCGATTTTCAAACCCTCGCAGCCACCCAGGAAAAAGCGTTCTTCATCAACATGGATGACACGTTCTACGGCTCCTTTGCCGAGATCGGAGCCGGGCAGGAAACCGCCAACTGGTTCTTTCGTTCCTCCGGCGCCGCCGGCACCGTCGCAAAAACTATTTCCGCCTACGACATGACCGTCAGCGATACGCTCTACGGCTCTGTCCGTCGCTACGTCTCCGAGGAACGCCTCAAACAGATGATGGACTACGAGTACAGTCAGCTCATCGACCGACTCGGCTCCAAGCGTGGGGACTCCACCTGCTTCTTCTCCTTCTGCAACACCGCTAAATGCAAGGGATACAAGGACACCGGCGGTTGGGCTGCCTGGCTCGGCGTGCGCTTCCAACTCAAGCCGGGAGCCGAACCGAGTGACCTCATCATGCACGTGCGCCTCACGGTTCCGGACCATGAGATGCAAAAGCGCGTGTTGGGCATTCTGGGAGTCAACCTCCTCTACGCTCTCTTTTACAAGCGGGATCGGATGGATGAGTTTGTGCGCTGTGTCGGTGAAAATCTGGATCGCAGTCTCTACGAGGTGGATCTGATGCGTTTTTCCGGAAACGGGTTCAGCATGTTCGACAACCGCATCCTGGCGCTTCAACTCGTTCGCAGCGGGCTCTCGGATGCCACCCTCTTCTGTCCGGGGAACAACTCCGTGGAGCAGCCCAGCGATTTTCTCTACAAGCGGCCCATCGTGCTGATGCGCGGCAGCTTCCTCCCCCTCTGCAACATCCATCTTGAGATGATGGACAGTGTGCGCACCAAGTTCTGCGCGAATCTCACCGAGGAACAGAGGGAGAGAGAAATCGACATCTGTGAGATCTCTCTCTCCAACCTCCTGAGAGGGCAAGAGGTGGATCTGTTGGACTTCCTCGACAGGGTGGACGCCCTGGCGGCGCTGAACAAGACCGTGCTTGTCACCAACATCACGCACTTCCACCGCATCTCTACCCTGCTCAACCAATTCACAAAGGAACCCGTCGCCATCGCTCTCTCAATCGGTCTGCTTCACGAGCTCTTCAAGGAAAAGTGGGCAACGGAGCTTCCGGGGGGAATCCTCGGCAGCATGGCGCATATCTTTCTCAACCAGACCAAGTGCTACGTTACCCCGTGGATCAACCGAACCAGCGGCGAATTCGTCACCGCCGGCACCTATCGCCCCCCGGAGAAGTACCAGTACCTCTACAAGCACCTCATCGAAAACGGTCGCATTGTCGAGGTTCCCTACTTCAACCAGAAGCTGCTCACTCGCACGCCACGTGACATCATCCGCATGATCAATGAGGGTGACGAGCAGTGGAAGGAATACGTGCCGACGGAAGCCCATCGCATGGCAGAGCACCTGAAAGGAGGTCATTCCTCATGAATGCTCGTCCGGATTTTCCCTTTTTCTCCGCACGGCAAGGAACCCCTCTGCCCGTCTATCTCGACAACGCGGCTACCACGCAAAAACCTGATTGCGTTCTGCGCGCTATCGAGCAATTTTACAAGACGACTAATGCCAACGTCCATCGCGGAGCTCATGCCCTGAGCCGTGCGGCAACCGATGCTCATGAAGAGGCCCGAGCCACGGCCGCCACCTTCCTCAACGCCGGCTCAACGGAAGAAATCATCTTCACCTCCGGTTGCACCGAAGCCATCAACCTCATCGCTCAAACCCTTACCTTCGCCCATTCTTTCCAACCCGGCGACGAAATCATCGTTTCCACGGACTCCCATCACTCCAATATCGTCCCCTGGCAAATGCTCTGCGAGCGTTCGGGAGCCGTGCTGCGTGCTGTTCCTCTCACGGCGGAGCTGCAATTTGACTTGGCGGAATATGAGAAAATGCTCACAGAGCACACTCGGCTCGTCGCTGTCCCCATGATTTCTAATGCACTGGGGTTGCGCCTTCCCGTAGAACCCATCATCTCTCGGGCGCATGCGGTCGGGGCCAGGGTGTTGCTGGATGCGGCACAGGCGGCGGCGCATGAGCCCCTGGACGTACAGGCTCTCGGCTGTGATTTTCTCGCCTTCTCCGGTCACAAAATCTATGCCCCTACCGGCACCGGCGTGCTGTGGGGACGCCGTGAACTTTTGGATGCCCTGCCCCCTTGGAAAGGCGGCGGCGAGATGATCAGTTCCGTTACCTTCGCCCGAACAACCTACAACAAGCTTCCCTTCAAGTACGAAGCCGGGACCCCCAACATCTGCGGCAACATCGCCCTCGCGGAAGCTCTCCGCTACGTGCTCTC
>CANPXA010000112.1 GCA_947585525.1 uncultured Akkermansia sp.
GGGTAACCTTGCTGCGCTCGGTGATGTCCTGCATCACACCGGCTTCCACGCTCCATGCGAAGCCCCACTTGCTCTTGTCTTCTTTTTCGCCATAGGTTTCACCCCCTTCGCTCTCTGTCCATTTATCGGTGAGTTTAGTTTGAGCAACACCGAGGTTGGCACCTCCGAAGAAATGCAAGGAATCACTGATGTTCCCTGTGTAGCGGTATCCGGGCATGATGTAGAGGTTTTGCACCTCATATTTATCGCTGAATGAGTATCCGTCACCGTTTTCGTCAATGGTATCGTCGCCCGTGGTCCAGCCGAAACGAATGTTGACGGCGTGGTGTTTGTTGAAGGAGTAGAGGGCTGTCAGGTCAGCTCCGTAGGTATTCACCTTCGGGTTGCTTCCTCCATCAAACTTCATGATGTCCCTCAACGCGAAGTTATAAGCAGCGTTCAGTTCGAGACCGAATCCGCTCTTCTGCTGTTCCTCCTGTCCGTATGCGACGCCGAGCGCGGCACACGCCAATAGTGTAATAGCTGTCTTTTTCATAGAATAGTTGTCCACCTGGACGCAACAAGTATAGCGTATTCGTAATACGCTAGTCATCGCATCAAAATTGCTGATTATGAATGTTTGACAAAAGTCATAATAGAACTCATTACCACACAAAGAAAGATTCCCGCCTTCCCTTTCCTCCGATAAATAAAAGAACAAATATCCGAAAATTAGGCTTGACTAGCGTATTACGAATACGGTGCTCGTTTTCTTCGCTAATTTTAAAGCTCATATTGTAGATTCGCGGCGTAGCCGCCGAACTCCCCATATCGTAATTCGTAAATCGTAAATCGTAAATCGTAAATCGTAAATCGTAAATCGTAAATCGTAAATCGTAAATAGGCAAACGCTCTGCGTTTGCCCCGGGGCGGTTGGGATTTAGAGTTGACTTCCGCGAGAGAATTCATAGAATGGTGAGCAAGAGGAAAACCCGTTTCACAACAATGAAGGGAAGACTTTACACGATGGGTGTGACGCTACTGGTATGTGGCGGATTGAGTTCCTGCGTACTGGACACCGAACCTGTGCCGGAAATGCCATACAGACCGCGTCCGGTGGCGCCTGCCGAAACACCACAGGAAGAACCGGTGCAGACGACGAGCTGGGAGAATGCTCCCACGCCGTCGTCGTTCATCTCGGCACCCGCAACGGCACCGACAAAACCCTCAGCGCCGGCAGCCACTGCCCCCGCTCCGGCTCCACAGCTAAAGACGCAACCCACGGAAAAACCCGCACCGGTGATCACTCCGGCACCCGCACCGACACCTGCCCCCTCACCGGAGCCGGCACCTGCCCCGGAACCCACGGCACCGACGATTATTCCCCCCGTCGTTTCCCTTTCCACGCCGACGCAGGCACAAACGCCTGAGCCGGCAGCCAACACCCCGGCTCCTGTTGCGACGGATCCCAAACTCATCACGAATACGGGCCCCATCCCCACAGCAGTGCAAGTGGAGGGCGATCCGACACGCGTGTGGAATCCCTTGGATCCAAGCAAGAAGATACGCATCATTAACCCCAAGACAAACCAGCCGTACCCGAGCGGCAAGAAGCTGAAGGTTCGCGGCACGAATTTCCAATTTTACGTGCCGTGAGCAGGGAGGCCTCAGATTCCTTCGACAGCATCGCCATCCTCGGTCCCGGACTCATCGGCGGCTCCGTCGCCCTTGCGGTGCGTAAATACCTGCCGAACTGTGAAGTACGCATCTGGGCACGCCGAGAAGAACCCCTCGCTCAAGCGCGAGAACTGGGCATTGCTTCCGTGACGAGCACAGATATCCGCTCTGTCGTGAGCGGTGCCTCTCTCGTCCTGCTCGCCACTCCGGTGAGCACCTTCCTGCCTCTGGCAAAACAATTTCTGCCGTCGCTTGACCCCTCGGCAATTGTGACCGATGTCGGTTCTGTGAAGGGGGTGGTTCACCAAACCATCGGACAATTCCTGGTAAGTCACAAACGCTGTTTCATCGGCTCCCATCCCATGGCCGGTGCGGAGAAGCAGGGTCTGGAAAATGCGAGGGAAGATTTGTTCTGCGGAGCCACCGTCGTGCTGACGGCAGGTGAGGACTGCGAGACTGCCGCTCTGGCGAAATTGAAGAATTTCTGGATCGAAATCGGCGCGGGCAACATCCTTCAAATGGGTGAAGATGAGCATGACTGCGCCGTCGGACGTGTCTCACATCTGCCTCACCTCCTCGCCGCGCTTTGCGCTCGAAGCGCGCACTGTGACGGAGTGTCGCCGGATGTGCTCGGCAAATTGGCTGCGGGCGGCTTCCGCGACACAACACGGGTGAGCAGCGGCGGAGCTGAACTCTGGGCCGACATCATCCTGAGCAACAAGGAGGTCATAACGACTGCTCTGGAAGATTGTCACAAGGATTTGTCGGAGCTGCTCGGGATAATCAACCGAGGGGAAGCTGACTCTCTCCGCGCCTGGCTTGAGAAAGCGCGCAAAAATCGGCGGAATCTGTGCAACGACTGAGGGAAACGGTTCCCTTTGCATAAAAGGGCGTTCTCCTTTCACTCAAGGATCGATTTTTCCGGCGAGACGTTGCTCCCGAGCCATCACATACAAACCGGCGTAAATGCGCGGATCCACCGCCTTACCCAGGCTGCGTTGCTCCTCCAACCAGTCATCGATCTGCCCACGCGGCACCTCATGCACGATAATTTTCTCGGAGCCGACGCCGCCCCCTTCGTTGACCTTGTGCAACTGCTCCGCGAGAAAGAAGAAGAGGTACTCAGACGTGATGCCCGGGGAAGACGGACCTGAGAAAAGGAGACGCACGGAAGCCGCGTCGTAACCCGTTTCCTCGAGCAACTCGCGCCGGGCTGCCTCCACCGCACTCTCCTCCCCTTCATCACCGATAAGTCCCGCAGGAAAACAGATGCTCTGCTTCCCGATAGCCGGTCGAAACTCCTCCACAAGCAAAACTCTGTCTTCTTCCGTGCGGGCAAAAATCATCGCCGCCGGGGTGTTGTTCACGCGCTCGCAAAATTCCCAGTGTCCTTCACGCACCAGGTTCACGAAGCGCCCCGCATACAGCCTCTCCATAGGAACTTTTACTCTCGGACCAACTCCTGATAACGAGCCAAAATGCGCTTGGTGATGCTCCCCGCATGACCGGAGCCTATGACACGTCCATCCAAGCTCGTAGCCGCAATCACCTCGGCTGCCGTCCCCGTAAGGAAGCATTCATCCGCACAAATGATGTCAAAGCGATTCATCACACGCTCCACACAAGGAATACCCAACTGTGCGCATATGTCCATCACCGCATGACGGGTGATGCCGCCCAGGGCGCATTCCGTCAGTGGCGGGGTGGCTACCACGCCGTTTTTCACAATGAAGATGTTGTCCCCTGTACACTCAGCCACATTGCCTTGCTGGTTGAGCATGAGAGCCTCTCCCGCCCCCTGCTGCACGGCTTCAATCTTGGCGGAAATGCTGTTGAGGTAGTTGAGCGACTTCACCTGCTGACTGAGCACGTCGGGGTTCGGACGCCGGTAGGAGCTGGTGATGAGGCTCAGTCCGTTTTCATACATCTCCTTGGGATAGAGGGTAATGTTTTGCGCGATGATGAACATGCTCGGTTTCGGACAGTTGCGCGGGTTGAGGCCCAAATCCCCGATCCCCCGCGTCACAACCAGTCGGATATAACCATCCTGCATCCCGCTGGCAGCGACAGTCTCCTCCGTCGCGGCGCATACCTCCTGAAAGCTCCAGGGCAAATCAATGAGCAAATAACGCATGGAATCGAAGAGACGCACGATGTGCTCCTGCAGACGGAATATCTTGCCGGAGTAAAAACGAATTCCTTCAAAACAGCCATCGCCATAAAGCGTCGCATGATCAAATACCGAGGTCTTTGCCTCTTGCTCATCTACCAACTTCCCGTCAAACCAGATCTTCATACAAAACAAATTGGGTTACGGAGCTATTATAGCCCGATTCGTTCGCTTGTGAAGTAAAAAAACGCGCAAAATCAGTCGGCCGTATGGGAAATGTCTTTACGATGGGGAGAGAGTTGTCGCCTCTGTTCCTCGCGATCGTCACGATTACGTAAAACGATGCGCTTGACCCGACGAGTCACACGCTCCAAGGTCATGCGCCGCTTCTCCACGAGTTTTTCCAATTCGGCGATCTCGGCATCCAGCCTCAAAAAGTGCTCATAGCGCTCCCGAGTTAACGCACCCGTGGCAAGCGCCGCCCGCACAGCACAGCCACTCTCTCGACGGTGTGAACAATCCGAAAAACGGCACTGCAACGCGAGTTGCGAGAGATCCTCAAACTGGGCTCGCAGGGTAGCGGCATCTGTCCACATCTGAACCTCACGCATACCGGGGTTGTCAATGAGCACCCCTCCTCCCGGCAGCAGGAGCAACTCACGCGCCACGGTCGTGTGCCTCCCCTTCCCTGTCACTCCGTTCACCTCGGATGTCTCCCTCCTGTCCTCACCAAGCAGGGTGTTCACAAGCGTGCTCTTGCCCACGCCGGAGGAACCGACGACGAGAACGGTCCGGCCAACGGGGATGTTCAGAATGCTTTCCGGCAAGCCACTGCGTGATAGAGCGCTCACGGCGTACACCTCTACCTCCTGTGGGGCGGCGAGTGCCGCCACGCATTGACACGCGTTGCTCATCTGCTCCGGCGGGGTCATGTCCGCCTTATTCACAAGCACGACAGCACGGGCACCGGATTTGCGGATGAGAGTGAGGTAACGTTCCAGTCGCTTAGGGTTGAAATCGGCGAGTGCGTCCGTCACCACAAGCACACAGTCGATATTGGCGCCGATGACCTGCTCAGCACAACTCCTCCCGGGGATTTTCCGGGAGAACCGGTTGCGACGTGGCAGCATGGCGCGGATGACAGGCAGCTGCCCATCCTCTCCCGGATCCACCGCCACCCAATCACCCACAGTCGGCAGCTCGGCATCCGTCGCCGCCTCATGCCACAGTTTGCCCGCCAGCACAACCTCATGTTCTCCCTTCCCCTCCGCCAACACACTGTAGTTGATCTTCGTCTCCCTGCAAATACGCGCCGGGTACCATCCCGTCTGCCCCAAGCCGTGGAAAGCTTTTTGCTCCGTGAGAGTCCACCCAAGATTTTGCAGCAGGCTACTCATGAGATGAATTCGAGAGCTCGCCGCACGATCGCCAGAGCAATGTGTTCCTTGGTGTCTTTGGAGAGGTGAAGCTCCTCATCCTTCGTCACGAGAGTCACTTCATTCATTGAGGAGTCAAAACCAATACCCGGACGGGACACATCATTGGCCACGATCATGTCACATCCTTTACGCTCCAGCTTCTTGCGCGCATTTTCAAGTAAATTCTGAGTCTCGGCAGCAAATCCCACCAACACCCCCCCATAACCAAACTCGCTGCGCATACTTCCCAAAATATCCGGCGTTCTTTCAAGCCTCAAGACCATCTCTCCCTCATCCTTTTTGATCTTTTGCATCGCTACAGCTACCGGACGGTAATCCGCCACAGCCGCGCTCAAAATGGCCACCTGCACCCCCCGCTGCATATCCCTCACCGCTTCGTACATATCTTTCGCGCTCTCAACTTGCAGAAAATCGACCCCCTCCGGAACATCCAAAGAAGTGGGGCCGGAGATGAGGCAGACCTCATGCCCCTCATGTCGAGCGGCTCCCGCAAGTGCATACCCCATGCGCCCGGAGGAACGATTGCTCAAAAATCGCACCGGGTCAATCGCCTCCCTCGTCGGTCCTGCTGTGATGAGAAATCGCATCGCAACCTCATGATAACACCACCTTCCCCTTTTGACAATCTCGATTCATCCACGGCCAGGGCAAACGCATTAGGAAATGCGTTTGCCTATTTACGATTTACGAATTACGATTTACGATTTGAAAATAATGCGCGCTACGCGCGGGAATTTTTCCATCGTCCATCGTACAAAACTGCCGACGGCTGTAAAGTCAATTATAATTTTGAGAGTATTTGCATTTTTCTCGGACCTGTCC
>CANPXA010000113.1 GCA_947585525.1 uncultured Akkermansia sp.
CTCGGCATCCATGCGGACGCCTCCCTCACGGCTCGCAAACTGCTTCCCCTCGTGAAAAATGACCGGGATGATGACTTCCTCGCGCGATGCCTCTCGCGCCACGGCAAGGAACTCGTGCGAATTCAGGCTCGTATCCGCCGTGTGGACGAGCTCTCCCCCATACGCCCGGAATACCTTACCAAGCTCGTCAGCGACCTCGCAGAACCGGACGCTGTCTTTACCGTGGACACCGGCACACCCGTCATCTGGGCCGCGCGTTACCTGCAAGCCATGCCCCAACGCCGTATCATCGGCTCTTTTAAGCACGGCTCCATGGCATGTGCCCTCGCTATGGCCATCGGCGCCAAGGCTCTCTTTCCTTCCCGACAAGTCATCGCCCTCTGCGGCGACGGCGGACTCTCCATGCTGCCCGGTGACCTGCTCACCCTCGTGCAAGAGGGGCTCGCCGCCAAGATTCTCGTCTTCAATAATTCCTCGCTCGATTTTGTCTCCTTGGAGCAAGAAATAGCCGGAATGCCGCATCTCGGCACCGTTCTACCCGGAACCGACTACGCCGCCGTCGCCCGCGCGATGGGTGTTCACTCTCTACGCGTCGAGAACCCGAATGATCTTCCCTCCGCCGTACGCTCCTGGTTGTCCTCACGCGCGCCGTCCCTGCTTGACGTCGTCATCGACACCCATGCCCTCGCCCTGCCGCCGGACACCTCCTTCATCCCCTCTCTCGATTTCGCGGAGCATCCGCTCCCTCAGTCCGACCCTCGCCACGAACTCTCTCCCGTGCGTCGACTCCTCCTCTCCCTTCACTTGAGATGAGAGGTCTCACCCTGTAATTCACCCCCCCTCACACATCCGTCCCATGAAAAAGAGCCCCCCAACAGGCAGTTATCGATGCGTAATGCAGCGTAACACATTAGTTATGTGCAAGGAACAATGGACAATGGACGATGTGATTTTTAGCGCGCTACGCGCGTTTTTGCGGAGCATGAGCAGAACGGAATTTTCGGGAACCATTCTTGCATTTTCCCTTGATTTTTCGTGTCTCCTCCGCCGTCCCAATCTTTCGGAATTGTTAGCAATAACGTCTTGCCTTATCCCAAAAACATGCTAGAATGTAGCGGCAAATTTTAGCATGCGAAGGAAATTCTTAACATGGCTCTCGGCTGTGATCTGCACTGCTTTCCTCGTGACTGCAGTGCTGGTGTACGGTCAGTTCTCGGCTCATGTCAAGGATAGGGCGGAGCAGCTCATGAGTACCAGACTCAACGACATGCTGGATTTCCTGAGGCACACGGAAAAAGCTGTTAGTTATCTGAGTGCCGTTAATGACACCAGCACCATGGATCGTGCGCGCGCCGTGGCCGAAGTCCTTAAGCTTGACCCCGGAATGATCCACAACCAAGAGAAGCTCCAGGGACTCTGCAACCGCATCGGCGCAGAACAGCTCGCCATCACTGATGAAAACGGCATTGTGGAAGCTGCCGTGCCCCAGGGCTACGTTGGTCTCAACCTCCAGGACGGCGACGATATCCGTCCCATCATAACCCAGCAGGATGAAGGAACCCAAATGCTCGCCGTGGAGGGGGCACAAGAGTTAGGCAGCATGCAGTTCGCCGGGGTTGATCGCCTCGACCATCCCGGTAAAATCCGCCTCGGCTTTCTCACCCGCCTCGAACAGGAATCGCGCGCCGAAGCTTCTCTCCGCGACGGTGCCATCAAACTCCGCCTCGGTGACAAGGGCAACATCATCGTCTTCCGTCGTGGCGTTCGCCTCACTCAGGTTACGCCTGAGTTTTCCGACACCGAGCTTCTCTCCCTCCCGTTGGGCAGGGTGAAGGAACTCTCCTCCGAAGAGGGCAGCTTTTTCCTCTATGCGGTGGATGGGGCTGGTTTTCGCATCATTGGCATGGTGCCCGTTGCCGAGGTGCATCGATCTGTATTGCGCACGGTGAAAGTGCTGCTTGCAAGCAACTTTGTACTCTTCATCATGATGTTCGGCGTGGTGAGCTGGTTGCTCCAACGCATCGTTCTCAACGGCATCTCCAGCGTCAACGAAACGCTCATGCAGATCACGGAAGGGGATCTGGAAAAAAAGGTCGAAGTGCGCACCTCGGAAGAATTCGAAAAACTCTCCAATGGCATCAACTTCATGGTGGATTCCTTGCGTTCCGTCGGTGAAGAACGCCAATTCCTGGTCAAGCGCGACCTCAAACTCGCCCGTGCCATCCAAAGCGCCTCGTTGCCCAATAAGTTCCCCGCCTATCCCAATGTCCGGGAATTTGAACTCTGCGCCACCTGCCTCCAGGCTCAAGAGGTGGGCGGCGATTTCTATGACTTTTATATGCCGGATTCACGTCACTTGCATTTCCTCGTGGCAGACGTGGACGCATCCGGCATCCCCGCAGCTCTCTACATGATGAGGGCCATGGCGCTCATCCGAACCCTCGCCCGCACCGGCGGCTCCCTGCTCCACCTCGTTACCGAAGCCAACAGGGAACTCAGTGAGGGTAACCAGTCCGGCATCCACATGACCCTTTTCTACGGTTCTCTCGATATCACTTCCGGAGAACTCATCTACGTGAATGCCGGTAAAATGCATGGTCTTCTCCAGCGCAATGGGATGGATTACAACACCCTCGCCGATGCCACCACCAACACCGTTGTGGGCGACAACCCCGCCGCCATCTACCGCACGACGTCCATGAAGCTCTCTCCGGGAGACCGCCTCTTCCTCTACACCGCCGGCGTGCTCAGCAGCAACTCTGCTACCAACGTCCCCTACAGTGAGTCGCGCCTCAAAAAGGCTCTCCGCGAGGATGCGCCGGCAGTTGCCGATGTGCTGCGTATCGTGCGCACCTCCCTCCGCCATTACAACGAGGGCGAGAGCCTCAGGAAAGACGTCTCCATGCTCTGCCTCGAATACTGCGGCATTCCCACCAACGAGAAGAACATTGCTCTCACGGCGGCCGATCGCGAACAGATCCGGGAAACGGTGAACGCCCAGATGGAGGAAATGTTCGCCGCCCCGCCCGACATCGAAGCCGTGCAGAGCGCACTGAGCGACATCCTGGGCACGCTTCCTCCGGAAACCGGCGTGCACCTGCAGACCAACTGCACCGAGAAGCAGATGAGCATCGTGCTCTCCTTCCCTGCTCCTCCCCTCAACCCCCTTGAAAAGCTTCCTGAGCTCCCCCTGGATCAAGCTTCTTACACTTTGACTGATAAAAACGAAAACGTAGTGACGCTATGCAAGAACCTGATCTGAACAAGTCAATTGCATCCGACGAACCCATGCAACAATCGTCCCCGCTGGCGCCTCCCCCGGTACCGGTACCGAGCGCGGCGGCGGAGACTCCGATTGTCCTTCCCCTTCCTCCCCTCCCTGACAAGCCGGTGGCAGAGCCCAATATCGCCCCGGAACCTCCGGTGAATTCATCGATGGTTCCCCCGGCTGCACCGGCAGCCCCCGTCATCCCCGCATCTACCCCCATCGTCCCGAATCCCACTCCCACGTCTCCTGAAGAGGACGCAGCTCTGCGGAGCAGGATACGCCGTACCACCGGCTCGATGACCGCCAAAAAGGGGACGGCTGCTGCTCAGGACGAACGGCTCCCTCTTCCGCCGGGTACTCAGGTAGGCGACTTCACCATCAAAGAAAAAATAGGCATCGGCGGCTTCGGTATCGTTTACTCGGCCGTCAACACCAAGGATGGCTCCGATGTTGCCATCAAGGAACATATACCTGAGGGACTCGCCATCCGCGAACCCGGCGGTCACTACGTCATCCATTCCGCTCCGGAATCAGAGGAGCGATTTAAAGCCAGTGTGTCTGAATTTCTTCAGGAAGTTTCTGTTCTCATGGGCATCTCCCATCCCGGCATCGTGCCCATCCTCTCTGCCTTTGAAGCCAACGGCACCGCTTACTACGTGATGCCCTTCATGAAGGGAGATCCCCTGACAGTCCCGGCGGAAAGTTCTCTCAGCTATGACCTCCAGTCTCAAGAGGCGCGCCACAACCGCCGACTCCTGCTCAGTCTGCTGTCCATCCTCGACTACTTGCGCATGCACAACATCGTGCACCGCGACATCAAACCGGACAATATTCTCATCACGGCAGAAGGTAGCCCGGTGCTGCTCGATTTCGGCTCCGCCCGTCAGCTCCAGGAAGGCAAGGTGTTCACCAACGTTTACACACCGGACTTTGCCGCCCCGGAGCAAGTCCAAGGTGTGGATGACGCCGAAATGTCCGCCAACCTCGGTCCGTGGACAGACATCTACGCGCTGGGCGTGTGTTTCTACTACATGCTCACGCATCTTTACCCGCCGAAAGCTGAACTGCGTATGCTCTCCGGCGAGGGATCCGATCCGTACACTCCTCTTGCCGGACGCGCGGATCTGGAAGTACTCTACGGCGCCGCCTTCCTGAAGGCCATCGACCGTGCTCTTGAGCTCAAGCGGGAGGATCGCTGGCAAACGGCCGCCGCTTGGAAAATCGCCATCGGTGAAGGTACGGTCGTCTCTCAGGATGAAGAGAAGAAGAGACGCTTCCGACTCACTTCGCTCATTCCGCTGGGCGTGCTTGCTATCCTCGGCTGCATCAGCTTCTGGGCTCTCTGGGAACGCCGAGCCGCCATCCGAGCCTACGACAACAGCGCCCAATTCACTGAGCGTCTCCTCTACGACTTCAATCAGGAAATCGCCGATATCCCCGCCTCTACCCGACTCCAAGGCATCCTCGGCGATCACCTCAACAACTACCTCAACAACATGGGACGGCCCCCCGGCGGGCGTGATGAAAAACTCACCCTCTCGCTCGCAGCTTCCTGGCGCAATCTCGGCGTGCTGCGCCTCCAGCAGGGTCTCCTCACAGAGGCGGATTCGGACCTCCGGAATGCGGAAGGCTTCTTCCGACAGCTCTGCGAGGAACATCCCACAAAGACCAATTATTGCTACGATCTTGCGGGCATCCTCCTCAACCGCATCGAGGTCGCCAGAAGTCGCAACCAAAGCAAGGTTCAGGCCGAACTTCTCAGCGAGGCTCTGCAAATCCTGGAGAAAATCTGCAAACAGGTGCCTTACAACCCCGAGTTCCGTTGCTGCCTCGGCGAAGCTTTCTGTGAACAAGCCTTCCTCGCTCACAGTGAAGGCAACACCGAGCTTTACAAGAATGCGTTGGAGAAAATGCTGGATCTGTACAGAAATCTCCTCTCAACCTTCTCCGACCATATCAAGGCTCGCCAGGGACTTGGCTACGCGCTCGTCTATAACGCCCAGTACGCCATGGGGCAGAAGGACTTCAACACAGCCGACAAATTACTGGACGAAGCGAGAAAAGTCTTCACGGATCTCTCTACCCAACATCCCTACCGTCTCTCCTTCAAGAAGGGTCTCTCGCTGACCCTCTACAATCTCGGACGTCTCTACAACCGAGCCGGCGAAAGTTCTTCCCCTGAGGAGAGAACTCGCTACGACGAGCGCGCTCTGGAGGCTTACCGTAAGCACAACGAGATCGTCCGTTACCTTGAAACCCAGGACGAAAAGAAAACAGAGTACCCCTACATGTACTGTCAGGCTCTCTCGAACATGGTGGACATCCTCCTGCGCAACGACCAGCCCAACTTGGCGGAAGCCTACAGTCGCACCATCATGCGCAAGATAGAGAAGCTGCGAAAGACCGCCCCGGATAACGTGGATTACGCCATGCTGGAAGCAGCCGCCTGGCGCGGGATGGCCCTGGCTCACAGTCGCTCCCCCTACTTTGCCCAAAACGCCACCGAAGAATTCACCAGTTACCGCCGCCTCGCGGAAAAACTCCTTGAGCAAAGTCCCGCCAACACCACCCTCCAGTTCATCTACACAGATGCCCTCATGGAATCTGCTAACCATGCTGTCCGTCAGGGCGACACAGTCCAGGCATCCAAATGGTACGCCCACGCCCGGGATCTTCTCGAAAAACTCACCCGTATCGATCCCTCACAAACTGATTACAAGGAGAGGCTCGACAGGGTGGAGAGCTTGCTCCAGAAA
>CANPXA010000114.1 GCA_947585525.1 uncultured Akkermansia sp.
AATTACGAATTACGAATTACGAATTACGAATTACGAATTACGAATTACGAATTACGAATTACGAATTACGAATTATTGAAAACGTGCGCATTGCGCAGATTTTTTGGAATGTTAACGGATGCAGAGTCTTCTTAAGAGCCATCAACATGATGATCGCTGATTATCACGATTTTTGATAGGTATCAACAATGATATCAATCACTAAGAGGATTATCTCCGTTGATAAGCTTCCCTCAAATGCGTTTACCCTGAATAAGCTCGGAGAAAATTTTCTTGGGACACGTGTGACGCGGGGTGAGTTTTTTTGAAATTCAAAAAAATCTGGTTGACAAATCGGTGTGTTGTTTCTAGAATCGGGGTGTTCGGTATACGGACAACGTGTTTGTTTTTTTGAGATGTCTATCAAGAGGAGATTACGCTATTGTGGGCTCGTAACGGAGCCCGCGCAACTATCTTGTCATTGATAGACCTCGGCATAACGGAATGCGGGAAGAACTAACTTAAGCAAGGGCTCAAAACCCACGTACGATTATGAACATTCCCGCATGGAGCCTCATCTGAGGCTCCGCCCGTTATGTCGAGGGATTCCGCTGAGGTTTTCCCTCACACTTCTCAGATTGTACCACCTCGGGTTAATAGTGTACGGTGGAGAGGGGCACCGAAGGGATTTACGAATTACGAATTACGAATTACGAATTACGATTTGGGAAATTCCGCGCCGTTGGCGCAATCCAGCGGAGCGGATGCGAAGGTGGTAAATGAAATCACGGATTGGAACTGCAAGAAAAGCGTCCGGAGTTACGTCATGCCGAACCCGCCGCTTTGTTGAATCGTCAATGGTTTATGACCTTTCCGGCTTACTTCCTTCATCCAGAGGAAACGCATGAGGAAACGGGTTGAATGAGTCCGGAGATGATTTTATTGGGACACGTGTGGCGCCCTGCGGGCAAAATACTCACACATTTTGCCTAATCCCACTCCGAGCCCTCGTGGGCTTTATAAATGGCAAACGTATTTCTAATGCGTTTGCCCCGTTAGTCGCTTGCTGCCTCTTGACAGTCCTGTCCGGAACGTGCTATCATAAACCCATGAACGATGAGTCAACCATAGCTGAAGGGACACGGGAGATCAAATCGTTGTACTCCGATCCCGTGGCCAAGCGGTTTTTGAGCAAGGTTTATCTCTGGATGGCGCTCAGTCTCCTAGTTGCAGCGGGTACGGCGGTCTATTCCGCCCAGAGCATCGAGCTGCTGACGTGGTGCATGGAGCATATGCTCGCCCTTGCCTTGGGGAGCCTCGTCATCGTCTGCATCATGAGTTTTGGGGTGAATCGCCTCACCTCCGGCGCTCTCGCCGTGTTGCTGCTGGTGTTTTCCGTGGTTGAGGGGCTGTGGTTCGGTCCTCTGCTTACCATCTACACCCAGCAATCTCTCGGCACAGCCTTCGCCTGCACCGCCGGCACCTTCGGCGTCATGGCGATCTACGGAGCGCTCACGCACCGCAATCTCTCCGTCATGGGCAACACGCTGTTCATGATCCTCATCGGCCTCATCATCTGCCTCGTCGTCAACCTACTCTGGCTACAGAGCAGCACCATGGACCTCGTCCTCAGCTTCGGCGGCGTTGTCCTCTTTTCGCTGCTCACGGCGTATGACACGCAAAAGATTCTCGTCATGGGGGCCAGCGTGAACGACGAGGAGCTCCGCGCCAAGGGAGCCGTGATGGGAGCTCTCACTCTCTACCTGGACTTCATCAACATCTTCCTCTTCTTGCTCCGCATCCTCGGAGACAGACGCTGATCCCCGCCCCACGCGCGCAAAAAAACTTTAACCCATTGACACATTATGGAAACTCCGGAACAAATCGCAGAAAAGACGAACAGCCTCATCTCAGAAATTCTTCATTCCCTCGGCTTTGAGGCCTCTGTGGAGACCACTTCCTGCTCTGAGGAAGAAATCTGCTACATGATCACCAGCCCGGACTCTCGTTTTATCATCGGCGACGGTGGAAGCAGACTCGATGACCTCCAGCACATCGTCAATCGCATCGTCGTCATCGGTCGTGAACAAGCTCCGCGCGTCCGCGTGGATTGCGATCACTACCGCGACCGCGCCGAGGAACGCGTCGTAGAATCTGCGCGAGAGAAAGCCAAAAAGGTGCTCGCTACCGGGAAACCCGTCGTCATCGGTCCCATGAATGCTTACCTTCGTCGCCTCGTTCACTCCGCCCTTGCGGAAATTCCCGGCGTACGCACGGAATCAGAGGATATCGACTCGCGACTCAAACGCATCACAATCTCCGCTGATTGATGAACCGACTCGGTGTCTTTCTGCTCGCCCAGCTTTTTGCCTCCCTCTGCTGCGCTCAGGAGGAAAATTGGGAACTCTTCCACGCCCCCGGCGCAGACGGAGCGGCTCTGCTGAAAAGGGTCAGCAGCTGTCTGCCAAACGGTGTCTCTGTCTCCCTGCGCGAGCTCTCTTCAACCGGCGCCGATCAGGAATCCCTCCAAACCCAGCGCGATGCCATTGCCGCCGGAGTGCATTCCCTTCCTTGTCTCTCCCTGAGAGACGCGCGAGGTCCCTACGCTGTCCTGCCCATCAGCGGCATGGATTCCTCCAAAGTGAACCTCGCCCGCAAACTCGCTTCCTCTCCCCAGCGGGACGAACGCGCCGAACAACGCCTCCTCGTCGCTACTCTCTTCTACCTCTGCTCCCTCTCCGGTCTGCCGGAAATTGATTCAACACTGCGGGACTCGGCCGTTGACCGGCTGCGGGAGATGACGGAGCTCAGCGAACTCTCCGTTCCACTTCGCCAATTCATCGCACTCAATTGCCTCTATCCCGCTCTCTTGCAAAAAATGTGCAGCCTCTACGCCGCTAACGGAGCCCACTCCCCTCAATCCGAACAAATCTTCCTGCAAGCTGTCGCTGCCTTAGAAAAGGCCCGTGACCTCGATCCCCTCTCCCGCACCGGTCGCGTCGCTTACGAGTTGCGAGAACAACTCCGCGCCGCCCGACTCCGCAGCAAACACTTCGACTAACAGCGGGGCAAACGCGGGGCAAACGCGGGGCGTTTGCCTATTTACGATTTACGATTTACGATTTACGATTTGGATGTTCGCGCGCCGTCGGCGCGGGAATGCGGAGCGGAGGCGAGCGGGGCTAGCCTATTTACGAATTACGATTTACGATTTACGATTTGGATGTTCGCGCGCCGTCGGCGCGGGAATGCGGAGCGGAGGCGAGCGGGGCTAGCCTATTTACGAATTACGATTTACGATTTACGATTTGGATGTTCGCGCGCCGTCGGCGCGGGAATGCGGAGCGAGAGCAAAACGAAAATTTCGAGGTCGAGGGTGCGTTGATAGAAGGAAAGCGGCGGGGCGCCTATTTACGATTTACAGAGCTTTGCGGAGGGAGAGGGATTGAGCGGGGTCGGGGATGAGATCGAGGACGGCAAAGGAATCGTCGGGCAGGGCTTCGATGATATCGAGATCGGAATCCGAGCGGATGGGGTAGTAGTCGGCGCGAAGGAGACGAGCGAAGTCTGCCGGGGAGAGGACGGGAGGCTGGTGGATGAGGCGGCGGAGTTCGGCATGGGAATCCTGAAGAGCAAGCCCCGCACCTTCGTTGTTAAGGACGCCGATGATGCGTTTGCCCGTGGGGAGCTGGGAGGAGAATTCAGCGGCGGAGGAGTCGCGCAGGAAAGAGAGGTCTCCGATGAGGGCACAAGCGAAGGAGGCACCGACGGAGTTGGCGAGGAAAGCGGAGATGGCGCCGTCGGACGAACCGGAGAGGGAAGTGGAACGAACGTAGTAGGTGGGAGCCTGGAGCTGGGCGAACTGGTTCCAGAGGGTGGAGGCGGTGGGGCTTCCCAGAAAGAGGACTTCAGCGAGGGCTGCGTGTTGTGAGAAGGAGCGGACGAGAGAGGCATCACTTTCCGGGAGGGCGAGGAGAAGTTCGTCGATTTGGGCGGCGATGCTTCGGGAGCGGGGAAGGTAGCGGAGAGGATCCCCGACATGGGGGACATCGTCGAGCGCCTTCATGATCTGTTCGGGGTCTCCCTCGATGAGAGAGGAAGGACGTCGGAGACCGGAGAACCCGCTGCGTGTGATAGAAAAGACGGAGGTGTTGGATATATCCTCAAGGGCGCGCCAGAAGGGGAAGGAAGGGACGGAGCCGACGCGGAGGACGAAGGGAGGAGGTGTGTCGAGCAGAATGTCGTTGCCGCCGAGAAGCAGAAGAGAACCGAGCTTTTCGCGCAGACCGCTGGTGGCATCTGCCAAGACGGGGACACGCAAGGTGCGGGCGAGCCAGAGAACGGATTCCTGTTCTTCGGGGTCGAGTGCGCCGAGAAGGAGGACGAGACCCTCATGGGCACAGAAACGAAGCATGGTGGAGAGTTCGGCCAGAGAGGAACGGAAAACCGGCGGAGGCGGAGGGTCTGACACGGAAGAGATCTCGGCATGACCGATGCTCAGGTTCTCGGAGCAGCAGAGCCGGAGGTGCAAGGGAAAGCCCTCGGCACAGATGGGAACAAGGTCGGGGAGATCGGAGAGGGGACAAGGCAGGTGGAAATCCAACGAGGGCGCAAATACGCCGAAGAGAGAGTCCTGCTCCGCACGGGCATAGGCCCCGACGTCACCGACCGGGACTTCGTCATCGGCGGTGACGATGATGAGAGGGCGACGTTGGTAGTACGCCTCAATAACGGCCGGCATGAGTGAGGCAGCGGCGGCGGCACCCCCGGTCAGGACAGCCACGGGACGGGAGGTGGCCTGGATACGACCGAGGGCGAAGAAACCGGCGCTGCGTTCATCCGGAATGTGCCAGCGATGGACAGACGGACAGTGAGCGAGAGCGGTGAGCAACGGGGCGTTCAATTCGCCGGGGCAACAAACCCACTCGGCAACACCTGCTCGGGCACAACTGGAAATCACGCTATCCACGGTGGATCACTTCTGCTGCTTTTGCGGAATGACGGGTGGAAACGCGCGTCGTCATTTCAACGGTTGGTCGGTCTCAGGATTGACCTCCGTTCCATTGATAAACTTGCGAACCTTTTCCGGACCGTCGCCGGAGCGTTCACGGCGGATTTCGATACGTGTTTCCTTCATGCCGCCCTTGCCGTCCGGGACGATGGAAATGCTCGTCTCGACGCTACGCGAGAAGTTACCGCCGGTGGAGTCGTTCTGGATGAGCGGCTGAGGCTCAGGAACCTCGTCGGACGTCGTTTGTTGTGGAGGTGTCGACGGCACGGAATTAGTCGCCGGAGTGGGCGTCGGAGCAGGCGTCGGCGAAGCCGGTTGATCGGTCGGTCCGGGTTGTGCCGGAGCTCCATCGGTCGGTTGAGGTGCAGGGACACCGGGGGCAGCGGGGGAGGTTCCGTCAGCAGAAGGAGTCGGCGGAACGGTCGGGGTCGCCGGGGCAGGTGGTTGAGGCTGGACGCGAGCAAAGCGAGTGCAGGCATGAACGTCCTTGTTGCCCTCTTCGCGGAAGAGGTAGATGTGGTCAATGTTCATGAGAGCCTCGTCGCCGGGTTTCATTTCGCGAATTTGGCGACCGAGGTCAGCCTCCTGTCCGGGCACATCTGCCGCCAGGGAGACGGCGAAAACCTTACCCGGGTTCATGGCGCCATCGCCCATGCGGTCGTAGCGGCGGCTGGCGAGGTTTTGCTTCACCTCAAACACCGCCACCTCTTCCATACCCGGGTCGGGAACATTCAGATCCACGACGGGGATGGAGCGGATTCCTTTGAACACGGCGTGAACCGCGTTGGAGGCCAACAGGTCACTGTGGTACACACCCTGGCGGGGGGTGTTCACTATGCCCGGTCGCCCCACGGAAATATCTGCCCAGGTGACGCTCACCGCAGGCAGAACCATCAGACTGTATAGAATAGGATTGAGTTTCATACTTGTTGGGAAAGACACCGAAGGAAGACTATCTGTTCAAAGAAAAAACAAAACACTAGTCATGGACGGTGGACGATGGACGATGGACG
>CANPXA010000115.1 GCA_947585525.1 uncultured Akkermansia sp.
CGCTGCAGCTCCATCAACAAGTTGAGCACCTGAGCACGCACCGAGACATCCAGCGCGCTCACCGGCTCGTCGAGGATGAGCAACTTGGGGTTGCCGGCTAGAGCTCTGGCAATGCAGATGCGTTGCCGTTGACCTCCGGAGAATTCGTGCGGGAATTGATCCGCCGCGCTCTTGGGAAGTCCCACGAGCTCCAGCAACTCATCCACTCTCGCGCGTTGTTCCTGTCGGGGAAATCCTCCCTGCACTTCCATCGGCTCCGAGATGATACGGCGCACATCCAAGCGCGGATTCAACGCATCGGCCGCATCCTGAAAGACGAGTTGCACCAGTTGACGCTCTTTTTTCAACCGCCATTCGGCCTTGTGCGTCACGTCCACACCCTGCAGACGAATCGTGCCGGAGACGGGTTCTTCCAAACGCACCAGACAGCGTGCCAGCGTGCTCTTCCCGCAGCCGGATTCTCCCACGAGTCCGAGGGTTTCTCCGGCCCTGATGCAGAACGACACCCCATCCACCGCCTTGAGCAAGCCTCCCGACGCACCGGAAAACAATCCGTCCTGCACGCGGTAGTACATGCACAACTTTGTCACTTCCAACACGGGTGTTTCCATAGCAGCTCAGGAGGAGAATCGATCTTTTCAGGTTCGGCACAACCGGGAACGCGGCGAGAGTGCCACAGGAATGCCCTTCACTCCTGCCCTCTCCCGAATGACACTGCGCAAGTACTGGGCGTAGCTATCCGTGAGCAATCTCTTGTCGTTCACAAACAAAACATAGACCGGCACCGGAATCATCGTGTACTTTTCGTTGACTGCAACGGTCGCGTAAAATAGCTTCAGCGGGCGGGCGTTGCCGCGTCCCCGACCGGGAGGATTCACCTCCATCGCTCGCTGGAGGATGCGGTTGAGTTCGCCGGTGCCGAGCAGGTTCGCACTCTCCTGTTGCATACGGGAGATGGCGGAGAAAATGCCGTTCAATCCCGTTCCCGCCTTGGCAGACACCATCACGACCGGAGCCTCCTCCAGGAAAAAGAGTTGTTCGCGTACCTTCTCGTTCATCTCCGCCTTACGAACCTTCTGCGGCGCATCCGGGAAGAAGAGATCGAATTTGTTGATGACGACCACGCACGGTTTCCTCTCCTCCGCTATCATCGCCGCTATCCTTCGATCCTGGTGCGTAACGCCCGCCGAGGCGTCCACCACCAACAGGCACACGTCCGCCCTCCTTATCGCGCGTTCACTGCGCATCGCTGAAAACACCTCCACGGAAGTATCGCGCTTCGACCTCGGTCGCATCCCTGCCGTATCAAT
This sequence comes from uncultured Akkermansia sp., assembly GCA_947585525.1. Taxonomy (GTDB): domain Bacteria; phylum Verrucomicrobiota; class Verrucomicrobiia; order Verrucomicrobiales; family Akkermansiaceae; genus Akkermansia. The sequence continues at coordinate 1,311 of CANPXA010000115.1, forward strand.
GAGCACATAATCCTGCTCCGCGCGCCGATAGGGGATGTCAATCGCATCCCGCGTGGCGCCCGGCAACTCGGAGACGATGGTGCGTCTGTCTCGCAAAATCGCATTGATGAGCGATGATTTTCCTGCGTTCGGTCTTCCCACCACGGCCATACGCACAGCGGTTCCCGCTCCGCCGCCCTCGTCCTCTCCTTCCTCTTCCTCACCGGCGGCGCGTCGATCGGCTCCCAGCTTCCGTAGCTGTTCATCCAGCATGGATGCGAGCTTCTGCAGACCTCTCCCGTGCGCCGCAGACGTAAAGACGTGCGATTCAAACCCCAACTGCGCAAACTCTCCCACGGTCAATTCCTGCTTCTCGGTGTCCGCCTTGTTGAGCACATGGAGCACCGGCGTCTTTCCCCGATGCAGCCGCGCCGCGATCTCCCGGTCCACCGGTGTGAGCGATTCCCGGCAATCGCATACAAACATGATCAAATCCGCCGCCTCCATCGCGATGTCGGCCTCTCTCTGCACGTGCTCCCCGAAGCCGTCATCCGCCGTTGCGCCTATGCCCCCGGTGTCCACCACCACCGCCTCGTACTCCCCAAGCCGATACGGCGCGCTGAGACGGTCACGCGTCACTCCCGGTTGGTCGTGCACAATGGCAATCTTGCGCGTCACCAAACAGTTGAAGAGCGCCGATTTTCCGACGTTCGGTCTGCCTACGATTGCTATTGTCGGTATGCTCATCGTGCTTGACGAATGATTGAGAGAGGGTTCTCGTATCTTGCGCCGGAAAATTTCTCCGTCAGATTCGGTTCAGGGTCTTTCCGTGGCGCTGTGGTAGTGAGATTTTTCGCCCTTGGGTTTGACATAGGGCGCCACTCCCACACAGCGGATGCCTCCGCCCGTGCTGACCAGATCCACGATACCGCCCGTCTGCTGCATCACCTTGTACTCCCTGCGCCTCCCGTACGTGTCCATCACGGAATAGGTGAAAAACTTGGGTGTGCTCTGGCAGAGCATATGGAGATTCTGCGCGCGATCCAGAATAACCTTGGGACGCATGAAGCCGAGGTATTGTCCCATGTAGCAGGCTCCGTACACAATTCGAGTGTCGGCATTCGTCACCTGCCCGAAAAGCGTACTCTTCCCATCGATCATGAGCGAACGCAGGCTGATCTGCAAACGAAGTCCCCGCGCTTGCACCCGGAAGCTCTGCACTTCGCCGCCGCTGGTCAGATTGAAGGTAGCGACGTTGGAGCTGTAGGTGGTTGTCATGTCGGGCAACCGAACCGTAGCCACCGCGCGGTGAAGCCCCTCATGGCGCAAGTCGTAATAGGGTCTCAATTCAACCTCGTACGACCTGCGCGACCCCGGTGAGAGCGTAAGGTTGGGATAACGCGGCACAGAGTTCTGCGCCACGGAGCTCATGTCCCCGTTGCGCCTGATATCCATGTGCAGCCAACAGCGACCCGGCGTGTTGGTAAGTGCCACGGAGCTGTCTGTATGGTTGATGATCGTGATCTTGAGTTTCACGTTTTCGCCGAGGACGTAATCCTTGCGGACGGGCTCAAGGAAAACTTCCAACTGCGCATAAGAGGTCGGCACAGCAGCCCACACCCCCAGCGCCAGCAGCGCCGTCTTCATTAGTTTTCTCATTGTCTTCATGGTCGTTCGTTTAGTTTCTCTTGATGGTTCTGAAAGTTCTTCCCGGCGCTTTTTGTTCCGGCGCCCCGGCCTGCATGCATAATTTTCCCGCTCCGGCACACACCACGTAGTGTGCTTCGTACGGCAACTTCTTTTCAACCTGTGAGGATGTCCACTCCTCCGTCGTCGCTGCCTGAGGGGCTCCTTTGCGCGCGGTCATCACATGTCCCGCACTCGCCACTTCCTCTCCCTTGCTGCGCGCATACACCGCCGCGTCGCGGTAGGAGACACCGCTCACCGGCACCACCTTCCCCTCTTTCGTCGCCGCCTCCTCCTGCGCCACTTGCTGCTCCCAGTTCAACGGCGTGGGATCAAAAGGCTCGCCTTCCCCGGGCAGACCTGTCAACAAGGCAGCGCGCTTCTCCTCATCACTCCCCTCCCACTCCTTCATGAATGCCGCGTACTGCTCCACGCTCACCGGTCGCGCCTGCACGCGGCAAGTTACGCCTCCTTCTTCCTCGACGTACACTTCATCATCCGTCACGGCAGGAGCTAAATCATCCGACACGCGGGAGGACGGAATGAGCAGACCGCACAATCCCAGCAAAATCACAAGAGCAGAGCATATCAAAAACCGGAATCCAAGCTCCTCCACCACTCTCCACGCGCGCCTCAGGTATCTCTTCTTTCCAAACCGCAGGATGGATTTCTTACGCTCGGTCTCAACTGCATTCCTCCCGTTCTCCGCATTTTTCCTGGTCTTCAGCGTCCGCAGAGCCGAAATGAGCGGAGCCCACTCCAGCGGTCTTCCCCCGTACCCATGACGCAACCAGTGAATCACTGCGGATAACTTGGAATTCTGCAACTTCCCCTCATCGATCGTTCTCTCCAGCACCGCCGCCAGCCCCTCCATCTGCTCCGCCCGGTTGACGGCATCCGCCATCTCTGTTGACAACGGGGAGAGGAAACTATAGGCGCCTCCATCCCAATAGATGGAATCAGCCCCCAGAGGCAATGCGGCCAAATTATGCACACGGCACGCCTCGTAAAGCTCCGCTTCAGCCTGCACCAAGGCAAACCCCTGCGCCACGGTCAACAATTTCCCTTCGCTCACCCTGCGACTCAACTGCTCTCCTCGCGGCATCTCCTGAATCAGGTAGCAGATGTTTCCACTCTGCGCCGATTCCAACACAGGACTCACTCGAGGAAGGTTCACCCCGGCGCGATTCTTGGCGCTCTCACGGAACCATGCCGCTACCTCCCCGGGCTGCTCCGGTCTCAATACCTCGATGACCACCGAACGATCCACGTAACTCTGCGTCGCCAGATACAACTCGCTGTAGTCGCGCGCCCCGATCATCTCGGTGAGCGTGTAGATTCCCATCTTGCTGGGCAGCTCTGGAAATATGGGGTTCATAGGTTCGTGTCGTTGGTGTCGCCGTATTCATCCGAGTAAGGCACAGCCTCCTCTGTGTAGGGAGACAATCCGTCGTCCGGCAGGAGTCCGCCGGGCAGCATCCCGCGCCTCCTGCTGTTGAGCCTCTGTTCATGCAAGATCAGCGCAGAGGGCGTGCTGATGCAGTCCAACGGCTCGCCTTTGTAGTAGAGTTTTGCGGTGAACCCGTAGTACTTCACGTCCCCGGCGCTGTCCGCATCCATGCCGTCAGCAGGTGCCACAGCGTAGTTCACCATGAGGTCCTCCTCCCAGTCGTTCCACGTCGGCTTTTCGTTCACCCAGGCCAGCTTCGGCGTCACTCGCGAAAAGTCCACCCTTCTCCCGTTCACCAAATCGAAAAACTGGATGGTTATGTAGATGTCGTCCGGTCGCACTTCCTCGCCGGGAGCAAGCAGAACCGGCAACAGGATGCTCACGCTCTCCCCTTGTTCGGTATCGTACGTGTGCTGCACCTGGTGGGGGCCGAAAGAAAGTTTCCCTCGCATCGCGCTCGGCTGCTCCATCCCATAGGTCAGTCTCCGTGAGGCTCGGGCAAAGTACTTCCCCGCCTGTTCGCGCATACGAAACAATTTCCCGTAATAGTCCCTCGCCTTGCGCGGGTTGAGCAACTTGTCGTATGCCATCCCGTAGTAGTACAGCATGGCCGGGTGATTCGGCGCCATCGTGCTCGCCTGCTCCAAACTCAGAATGCACTTCCTCATATCCCCCGCCGTCATGGCCGCCACCCCCTGCCGTATCAGCGACTCCACTTCCTCATCCTGCTCCGCGCTCAGTTGCCCCGCGTTCGTTATCTCTCCTTTTTCTGCCGCGATTTCCATCGTCCCCCCTTCCTCCGCCGTTTCCCCGCCTTCTCCCTCGCGCTCCAGTGCCGCTGCCGCTGCCGCCATGTCTCCCGTCTCCTCCGAAATGATCGTTGCCACATCTCGCGGTCTCAAATCCGGCGCCTCATCCGTGCCCACCTTGCTCTCCTCCATCTCTTTCCCCGCCGGCTCTTCTCCCTCTCTCGCCCCTATTCCGGCCGACCCCGCTGTGTTCTCTTCCTCCTGCCACTCCTGCGCCTCCAGCACCGCCAGCTCCATCCGCGCCGCCTCCATCGCCCTGTCGTACGAGTCCTCCAGCCTCCTCACCACTCCTACCCCCAGCACACACAATTCCACCACGATCACCGCACGCAGCGCTATCACCGCTCCCCTCCCGCTCAACACCACCCCCATCACTCCCCTCATCACCCTCGCCACTCTCCCTTCCCCCTTCCCTTCACTACACACCACCACCTCCTGCGCGGTCTCCCGTACAGTCTCTCCCGGCTTCTCTCCTTTGCTCTCCTCGTTCACTTCTTCCCCCCTATCCTACCACACCTCCGCCTCCCCTTCAAGCAATCCCACCTCTCCTCCTAAAAAAATCCATATCCCCCCCAAGGCTACGGTGAGTCAACGGACGATGAGGAGGACGGAAATGATACAGATAATGGTGACTATTACATCTCACCCGATCAGTTCCTCAACGGATCCAAGGCATTTCGAATCACGG
>CANPXA010000116.1 GCA_947585525.1 uncultured Akkermansia sp.
CTCTTTCAAAAAGAGATAGACAAACTTATTTTCCCAGTGTAAACGCATTTGAGAGAAACTCATCAACGGAGAGAATGCTCTTATTGATTGATATCATTATTTATACGCATCAAAAATCGTGATAATCAACGATCATCATGATGATGGCTCTCAAAATTCGTAATTCGTAATTCAAAAAATAACCTTCCTAACCAACCACCAGTTACGTTCTCCCCACCACCTCCGCATTCGCTTCGCATCTCCGCGCGCAAGCGCGCTAGCATCCAATTCGTAATTCGTAATTCGTAATTCGTAATTCGTACATAGCGGCGTCAGCCGCCACCGCCCCTTTCTAACCATTCCCGCCCCATGCTCTCTTCTTTCCCCTCCGCATTCGCTTCGCATCTCCGCGCGCAAGCGCGCTAGCATCCAATTCGTAATTCGTAACTCGTAATTCGTAATTCAAAAAATAGTTCGTTCAATTTTCACGACCGGGCGTACGGGGAATTGCGATTGTCCCTGCTGCACATAGTAGTGATTGATGGTGACGCATACTTTCTGCCCCGGTTTCAACTGTGAGATGAACCGGACAACTTCCTTGTCCTGCCCCGGTACTTCGTGCATGACGTCCACATACGTTCTCTGACCGGGTCTCAACTCCTCGTCTCCATATTCGCCTTTCTTCTCGTAGTACAGATTCTTCTCCACCTTGAAATGTGCTAACACCGTCGCATGGTCACACCGATCCGGACACAATGCTGTCATGTGTCGGCACGGCTGGTAATGCGTTCCCTCATACTCGGCCACCACCGTGTTCGTCGCAAGCAACTCCGCCTTCTCCGGCAACGGACTACCCATCGCTATCCCCGCCCCCAGCATCATCAGTATGACTCCCATCGCTCTCATGTCCTCTTCGACCCCTACCCTACCCGTTTTGTTCATTTTTTATCTATTATCCTAGTTATTCATACTGTGAATAAGTTGAATAAATCATTGATGAGCAATGAAAATATTTATCTCATCACAAACCGTAAATCATCGAAGCGCAAGTGCTTTATTTCAGGGCAACCGCATTTGAGAGAAGCGCATCAACGGAGAGAATGCTCTCATTGATTGATATCAATGTTAATACGTATCAAAAATCATGACAACAAGCGGTCATCATGATGACCGCTCTCATGAAGACTCTGCCCATATTAACAATCCGATAAATCTGCGCAACGTGCACATTATCAATAAATCGTAAATCGTACATAGCGGTGTCAGCCGCCCCGCCCCCGCTCCATGAATTACGAATTACGGGTTACGAGTTAGCAAAGCCGGTAAGACGGCACCGCGTAACTCCGGCCGCTTTCTAGCCAACAACTCGCGGTGTTCCAAAAATTCCCCTTCGCTATCGCTCCGCTTAACCGCGCGCAAGCGCGCTAGCTTCCAATTCGTAATTCGTAACTCGTAATTCAAAAAAATAACCTTTCCTCCTATCAACAGCCTATGTTTCACCCACCACCAAAGCTAAAGCTTTGCATTTCCCGCGCCGACGGCGCGCTCTATTTTCAATTCGTAATTCGTAATTCGTAACTCGTAATTAGGCAAACGCATTTCCAATGCGTTTGCCCTGCGCCTTATTTCCCTCGGTCCTCGGGGAAGTTTCGATAGCCGATTTTGAGCGGTGAAAATTTGTCGAGCGCGACGCGGTCGTAGCGTCGGGTCGGGGGAGCCATGTGCCCGAGAGTATGCTCGGTCTTGAAGAAGAACTGGAGGTAATAGGTACCCGAGTAGCCGATGTTTTGAGCCTCGTGTATCATACGGAGGATATCGGACTCATCGAGGAGCGCGGGGTGCACGGTGGTGCGCACTTCATGCGGCAGCTTGGACTGCACGAGCAGCTGGAGCGACTTGCGGAATTTGTCGTAGAGCATGGAGCCATCCGGCAGCTTCCATGTGCGGTCCGAGGGCATCTTGTGGTCGAGGGCGACGTAGTCGATGAGGTGATTTTGAATGAGGGGACGCAGAACTTGGGGATTGCTGCCATTCGTGTCGATCTTGATGAGGTAGCCCATATCTTTGATTTGGGCGCAGAGCTCGAAGATGTGCGGCACGAGGGTGGATTCTCCGCCGGAGAGCACCACGGCATCCAAAAAACTGCGACGTTCCTTGAGGAAAGCGATCTCATCCACCACCCCGCGGTTGTGCGCGAGCGCGAGATCCGGGTTGTAGCAGTAGGGACAGCGAAGGTTGCAGCCGTTGTACCAAAAGATGCACGCGGCTTTCTGGGGGTAGTCCAGAAAGGTGAGCGGCGTGATGTCGGTTGGGTGAACCATGATGGCAGATCGCGAACGGCGTCGGAAGGGGGTCTTTCGAGGGAAAACAAACCCCACGATTCGGCCGGAGCGGCGCGAGACGTGGGGGGAGGGAAAACAAATCCCCGCCCTCGCTCCCTCCAAGCAAAGGGAGCGAGGGGGGATTCGGAGATCACTTCAGGATCGTGTCGCCGCAGCAGCCGCAAGGCTCCACGAAGTGCTCACGCTCCTCGAATTCACCCTGCTTGCCGGCGTTAAAGGTCTCCACCGGACGATGGTAGCCCATCACTCGGGTGTAAACCGTGCACTTGGAGCGCTCGCTCTCGTGCTCCGCCAGGATCTGCTCGTCGGTCTTCACGACGGCTTTAATGTCTTGTTCGCTCATAATAATGATATTGGGTTAGGAAGATTTTGGGGTGATTAATGTTCGCCAAAGAGAGGCAGCTCCGGCTGCTCTTCGGCACGTGCCTTCGCGATGAGTTCTTCATCGCATATCGGGCAGTAGTCGTGGCGGCCCTTCAAGTAGCCATGCTTGTCGCACACGGAGAAGAGCGGCGTCACGGTGATGTAGGGCATCTTGAAGTTCGTGAGCACCTTGCGCACGATGTCGCGGCAGGCCTCCGGTGAGGAGATTGCCTCGTTCATGTACATGTGGAACACGGTACCGCCTGTGTAGCAGCATTGCAGTTTGTCCTGCATATGCAGGGCCTTGAAGAGGTCCTGCGTGTAGTTCGCCGGCAGCTGCGAGCTGTTGGTGTAGTAGCGGTGTCCGGGGGAACCGGCCTGAATGATATCCGGGTAGCGTTTGGCATCCTCGCGGGCGAAGCGGTGGGTGGTGCCCTCCGCCGGTGTGGCCTCAAGGTTGTAGAGGTTGCCGGTTTCTTCCTGGTAGCCGCGGATGCGCTCACGCATGAAGTGCAACACTTCCTCGGCAAAGGCGATACCTTCCGGCGTGGCGGTGTTCATGGTGTCGCCGGAGAAGTTGCGCAGCATCTCGTTGATGCCGTTCAGCCCGATCGTCGAGAAGTGGTTGCGCAGGTGAGGCAGGTAGCGCTTGGTGTAGGGGTAGAGACCGCGCTCGTAGAGGGTGTTGATGAAGACGCGCTTCTTTTCCAGCGTGCTCTTCGCCAGGTCCATCAACTCCGCCAGCTTGCTGTACAGCAGGTTCTTGTTCCCTTTGTACAGGTAGCCCAAACGCGCCATGTTGATGGTCACCACGCCGATGGATCCCGTCATCTCCGCCGACCCGAACAGACCGCCGCCGCGCTTGAGCAGCTCACGCAGATCCAACTGCAAGCGGCAGCACATGGAACGTACGGCATCCGGTTTGTACGCCTCTTCGTCGATCACCTTGTTTCCGTTCTCGTCGATCTTGTACTGTGATCCCACGAAGTTCTGGAAATAGGAGGAGCCGATCTTGGCGGCGTTGGCAAAGAGCAGCGGCACGTTCTCGCCATCCCAGTCGAAGTCCTCAGTGATATTCACGGTCGGTATCGGGAAGGTAAAGGGCTGTCCCGTGCTGTCGCCTTCCGTCAGCACCTCGTAGAAGGCCTTCTGGATGACGGTCATCTCCGGCTGGAAGTGCTTGTAGGTCATGGCGGTCAGGCTCTCCGCCCCACGCTCCTTCGCCAAAGCCTCCAGTTTCTCGTCGTGCAGGTTCTCATAGATATGAGCCCCGCCGGAGAACGGCGGCTGCTCCCGCAGGTCGCGTGGCACGGTCCAGTCGATGGTGACGTTGGTGAACGGACTCTGCCCCCAGCGGGAGGGCACGTTCAGGTTGTACACGAAGCTGCGCAGCGCCTTTTTAACCTCTCCGTACGGCAGCTGGTCGCGGAAAAGGTAGGGCGACAAGTAGGTGTCAAAGGAACTGAACGCCTGAGCCCCTGCCCACTCGCTCTGCAGAATGCCCAGGAAGTTCGCCATCTGCCCCAGCGCCTCGCGGAAGTGTTTCGGCGGACGGCTGTTCACGCGGCTGCGCACGCCATTGAAGCCCTCGTTGAGCAAGTTGCGCAAGCTCCATCCCGCGCAGTACCCCGTCAGACAGTCCAAATCGTGGATGTGGTAGTCCCCGTTGCGGTGCGCCGCTCCTTCGTCCGGTGAATAGACCTGGTCGAGCCAGTAGTTGGCGATAACCTTGCCGGCGGTGTTGTTGACGAGTCCCGCGTTGGAGTAGGTGGTGTTGGAGTTGGCCTTGATACGCCAGTCGATGTTGCCGATGTACTCTTCGATGGCCTGTTTGCAGTCCACCCAGGTGTTGCCCTGGTACATCCCCGCAATCTGCTCACGCTGCAGCTTGTGCAGGAAACGGTACTTGATGAAATTGCGCGCCGTCTCGTACGACCCCGCCTTCATCAGTTCGCTCTCGATGAGATCCTGTACCTTTTCCACGGGCAGGTACTCCTCCTCCTTCACGGCGTCCAACACGTTGGTGTACACGAGCGGGTTGTACTCCTCCTGAGAAGCGTGGTACGCCTTCTCGATGGCCTGCTGGATCTTGTAGGCCTCGAAACGTTCCCGTTTCCCGTTGCGTTTGATAATTTGCTGCGGCATGTCTGTCCTTTCTTCTTAAGATTTTTTCTTCTGTTTTTTTCAGATGAGGCGACCGCTCCCCGCCGCCATAGTGACGAATGCACCTCGGACCCCGTTCCTTCTGTTCCTCTCGGCTTCCGACCGCATTCCGACTCACCTGTCGGTGGTTTGCTCGCTTCTTCTCCCGATGGCGACGAGTCCCTCCTCTCGGCGGCGGTGAGCCGTCCTCTCCCTCGCTCCTTATCGCGAATTTCTCCGCAACCTTTCCCGCCCTTCGGGATGAGCCGAACTTTATCACACCTCCCCCATTTTTTGCAAGCGAATTTTTTTCACAATCTCCCTTCCTCCCTCAAAATGTATCACTCTTTTCCCGAATTTGCCACTAAATATTGTGGTCTCTTCTTTTCGCCTTTTTGTCCTTCTTTGCTTCCCTCCCTCCCCTTCATTCCAACTTTTCCTCCCATCCTTCTCCCCTGCCCCAACCACTACCCGCTGGGGGTCAAAAAAAATTTAATTTTTCTTAAGAATCTCATTTCTTTCTCCTGCTCCCCGGTAGGTCTCGCCGACGCCGGCTCATTCGTCTCATGGTCTTCTCTGCATCGAACAACGCCACCCATGGACTTGTCCAAGCTCTCCTCGATGCCGGGGCAGACGGGTCGCACAATAAACAACGCCGGCAAATCCATCTTGCAGCTCGCAAAAGAGCAAAAGCTGGGAGATGACGTCATCAAACTCCTCCAGGAACACGGCGCGAAGGAGTGAGGGGAGAATCGCTCAGGGAAGCTGCGACCGGTCCCATTCAGCACGCGCTTCGTCCAGGCGCGATAAGAGCCTTTCCTTCACCCGTTCGTAGGCTTGGGTGGGAGAAAAATCAATGGAGGGACGAAGTATGGGGCGAGTGTCGTTCAGGAAGGACTCATCCTTCATCTTTTCATCCATATTTAGCAGGAACTCGCGTTCCGTCGGAATGGAAGAAGCGCTTCCTTTCATGTATTGGCAAAAGGAGAGAAGTACGGCATGCGGGTTAATGGTCGCGTGATTCAACGCGTAATCTACGTCG
>CANPXA010000117.1 GCA_947585525.1 uncultured Akkermansia sp.
ACCGGAGCTCTTCCTGTCAAGGAACCCGGCACCTATAAAGTAACGTTCACCTTTACCAACGGACGGCACGCGGCTAATATCTCTTCCGTCACTCTCTACGATGGCGATGCCAAGATAGCGGAGGACGCGCACGTGGGACGCGCCGGCATACCCAATACGAACAACGTCTATACCCTGAAGGTTCCCAAGGCGCTCACCAATCCGCGTATCTTCGTCAAATTTGACCAGAAACGGGATCGTGACCCGAACGGTTACTGCGATTCCTACGGACAGGTCACCATCACTCACTGAGTCTCCTCGCCACCTCCGCTACGAGCTGTGGCATACTTCTCTCCAGAAGTCTCACCACCTCGTCGAAGTCCTCTGTCCCTCCGTAATAGGGGTCCGGCACTTCGTTTGCCCTCTCCCCTTCCGGGAACCAACGCTTCATCGGCGCCACTTTCTCCTCCGCGCCGGAAAGAGCGGTGAGTACGTCTCGCTCGTTTTCACTATCCTGCGGAATGATCAGGTCGCACTCTCGACCATCCGTCCCCCGCAGTTGGCGAGCCCTGTGTTCGCCGTACTCATAACCGGCGCGTTTGAGCGCGGCAAGCATTCGTGAATCCGGCTTACTCCCCACGTGATACGATGCGGTGCCACAGGAATCCACGCACACCCGCTCCCCCAGCCCCGCAGCCTTCATCGCTGCACGGCACACAATCTCTGCCGCTGGACTCCGACATATATTGCCCAGGCAAACAAAAAGAATCTTGTATGGGGACTTCATCTCAAAAAATCTCTCTCGCCCTCTTCAAAAGAGCGTCCTTGTCGTTTTTCAATGTTTCATCCTGCACCTCGCGAAGGAGTTGCTCCAACACCTTTCCAAGACCCGGTCCCGACGGAATTCCTTCTTCCATGAGACTTTCACCCGTCACCGCCAAGTCGCGCACGGTGTAGGCCGCAAAACCGTCCAGCACTTCCTCCAAAAGATACCGCGCCTCCCGCACCCCAGCCGTCGAATGTCCATTCACCCCCTTCACCACGCACTGTGCCGTGAGCAGGTCGTGCACCAAGGGTTTCGTGAGTCGCCCGATCAACCGACGCATCTCCGGACGTGTTCCTGGCAATGGTTGACGAAGTTCAGCCACAATCGTTTTTACCAGACGAGTCGTCGCATGATCACATTTCAATCTCCGCATGGCTGTATTTACCTCCGCATCCTCCAGTTCGTGCAGCAACATCGCCAATCTCAATCCGAATGAACCTTGAGGCATCCCGCATACAGCGCGAACACTCCGTGCCCATTTGCTCTCCCGTCCTCCCTCCGCCGGCTCCCCAATGAGTCTCTCTGTTTCCGGAAAGACTACGGTAAACACCTCCGGAAAACCAAGAAGCATATCGCCTGCTCCCTGAGCGGGCAAAATTCCCTGCAACTCTTTGTAGATCCTCTCGGCGCTGATATTCTCCAACAGCAATCGGTTCCGACGAATGGAATAGGAAGTCTCCGTCTCAATACTGAATTGGAACCGAGCGGCAAATCTCAAAGCACGCAGGATGCGCAAACCGTCTTCCCGGAATCGAACATCAGGCTCCCCTACGCAGCGAATCATTCCACTCGCTAAATCGGTCTGTCCCCCAAACGTATCCACCAACCCGCTTTTCGGCGAATACGCCATCGCATTGATGGTAAAATCCCTCCGTGATAAATCCTCCTCCACGCGATCGACAAATTCCACTCGGTCCGGGTGCCGATTATCGCTGTAGTCACTCTCTAAGCGAAAAGTGGTCACCTCCACGTTATGTCCCTTTGACCGCACGGTAAGTGTACCGTGCTGCACCCCTGTCTCAATGACTTTGCGTTTGCGGAACACAATCTTCATCTGCTCCGGGGTGGCATCCGTGCACACATCCCAATCCATCGGCTCCTTGCCAAGCATGCTGTCGCGTACGCATCCCCCGACCACGTACGCACTGTGCCCCATCCTCTCCAGTTCCCGGAGAAGGGGTTTGACATATTTCGGTATGCGGATCTCGTGCATGGACGTGTCGTCGAAAAAAACGCGGGAGGAACGGATAGCTCCTCCCGCGCATAAGGGACATCGGAGGTCTCTTTACCTTATTGCTCGGGAGCCGGTGCGGGCTCCGAGTAATCGATAGCTGCCAACGATTGATAGAGCCTCCAGCGATGCTTGATATCGCTTTCCTCGAGGGCGATCAGCTGGTCGAAGTGCTCCTTGTTGTTCTTGGCGAGCAGACGGAACCGGTTCTCACCAAGCAGAGCCTCCTTCACATCCTTCTTGGGCGCCTTACTCTTGATGGTGAGCGGGTTCTTTCCTTCCTTGGCGCGATCCGGATTGAAGTTGTAGAGCAGCCAGCGTCCGCAGTCAACGGCGTCCTTCTGGCGGTCGAGTCCCTGCGCCATGTTGATGCCGTGGTTGATGCAGTGGCTGTAGGCAATGATCAGTGCCGGACCATCGTACTCCTCGGCTTCCAAGAGAGTCTTGAGGGCATGTTCATCATTGGCTCCCATGGAGATGGAGGCGACGTAGATGTTGCCGTAAGTCATGGCCATGTAGCCAATGTCTTTCTTGACCTGGTCCTTCCCTCGGGTGGCAAACTTGGCGACTGCCGCACGCGGGGTGGACTTGGAGCACTGACCGCCCGTATTGGAGTACACCTCGGTGTCAAGGACGAGCACCTTCACATTGCGACCGGAGGCTAGGATATGATCCAGTCCGCCGTAACCGATGTCGTAGGCCCAACCGTCGCCGCCGAGAATCCACACCGACTTGCGCACAAGGTAGTTGGCCTGCGCCTTGAGGGCTGCCAACTCAGGATCGTCGCCGCAAGCCGCTTTAATCGCCTCGACCGTGGCACGCGCCTTCGCGATATCCGCCTCGCTCTTCTGCGGGTTGTTCAGCAAATCCTGCACGAGCCCCTCTCCGATCTTGGGAGCGGCGGCGTGCAACAACTCGAGGGCGTATTGCTGCTTCTTGTCCAGCGAGACGCGGAAGCCGAGACCGAACTGGGCATTGTCTTCAAAGAGGCTGTTGCACCATGCGGGACCGCGTCCCTCCTTGTCGTGGCTCCACGGGGTCGTCGGCAAGTTGCCGCCGTAGATGGACGAGCAGCCCGTGGCGTTCGCCACCACGAGGCGGTTGCCGAAGAGCTGGGAAAGCATCTTGATGTACGGGGTTTCGCCGCATCCTGCGCAAGCGCCGGAGAATTCGAAGAGGGGACGCAGGAACTGCGCGTCCTTCACTTTGTCGCGTCCCACAATCGTGCGATCCGGATCCGGCAGGTCATTGAAGAACTTCCAATTCTCCGCCTCCGGCTTAAGGGCCACAGCGGCGGGCGTCATCACCACGGAACCGGTCGGGCACACGTGCGTACAGAGCGTGCAGCCTGTGCAGTCCGAGGCGGACACCTGGATGATGAACTTCTTACCCTGCCAATCTTTGTGCATCTTCTTAGCGTCCGCGCTCTTGAAGCTTTCCGGAGCTCCCTCCAGGTTCGCGGGGTCAGTCACCTGCGCGCGGATGCAGGCGTGCGGGCAGACCATGGTGCACTTGCCGCACTGAATGCAGGTCTCCGGATTCCACACCGGAATCTCCAACGCGAGGTCACGCTTCTCGTACTGCGTGGTGCCGGAGGGGAAGGTGCCGTCGCACGGCATCTCTGAAACCTTCACACTGTCGCCGTCTCCGGTGACAATTTTGCCGAGCACGTCGCGCACAAAATCGGGTGGATTGCCCTGCAGCGGAGCGGGTATCTCATGACCGGTGATGGCAGTGCCCAAGGGAACCTCGTGCAGGTTCTCCAGCGTCGCATCCACAGCCTGGATGTTCTTGGCGACCACCTCCTCGCCCTTCTTGCCGTACGTCTTCTTGATGGCTTCCTTGATGTAACCGATGGCTTCCTCTGCCGGGATCACACCGGAAAGCTTGAAGAAGCAGGTCTGCATGATCATGTTGATGCGACCGCCCATTCCCGTAGCTTTCGCCACCTTGAAGGCATCGATGCAATACATCTTGATTCCCTTGTCGAGGATCTGCTGCTGCATACGCGCGGGCAAGCTGTCCCACACCTTCTCGGGCTCCACGGAGGTATTCATGAGGAACGTGGCTCCGGGGGCGGCGTTCTTGAGGAAGTCGAAGGTGTTCAGCAAGCTCGGCTGGTGCAACGCAATGAAGTTGGCGCTGGTGATGAGGTAGGTACTGTGAATCGGCGTGGTACCGAAGCGCAGGTGGGACACCGTGGAGGAGCCGCTCTTCTTGGAGTCATACACGAAGTAGCCCTGCACGTACAAATCCGTGTGTTTGCCGATGATTTTGATGGCATCCTTGTTGGCGCCCACGGTGCCGTCGGACCCCAGTCCGTAGAACATGCAGCGCGTCACGGTGTCGCTCTCGGTGGAGAAACTCGGGTCGTAGGCGATGGATTTACCCGTCACATCATCCTCGACACCCACGGCGAAACCGGTCATCGGCTCATCCTTCGCCAACTCATCGTACACGCCCTTCGCCATCGCCGGGGTGAATTCCTTGGACCCCAGCCCGTACCGCCCGCCTACTACCTTCGGCATGGCAAACGGCAGTTTGCCGCGCACGCTCGCATCCGCCAAAGCCTGCACGACATCCTGCAGCAGAGGCTCACCCTGACTGCCCGGCTCCTTCGTGCGATCCAGCACCGCGATCTTCTTCACGCTCTTCGGCAAGGCTGCAATGAAATCTTCCGCCGGGAAGGGTCGATACAAACGCACCTTCAGCACACCCACGTCGTCCTTGAGCGCCTGCACCGTCTCCCAGCAGGCCTCTGCCCCGGACCCCATGATGACGATGACCCGCGTGGCATCCGGCGCGCCCACGTACTCCACCACATCGTAGCAACGACCCGTCAACTCGCCGAACTTTTTCATCGCCTTCTTGACGATGCCCGGCACGGCGCTGTAGTACTTGTTAACCGTCTCGCGTCCCTGGAAATAGACATCCGGGTTCTGCGCTGTACCGCGCACGACGGGAGCGTCCGGCGTCAACCCGCGGGCATGGAATTCGTCCACGAGTTTCTGGTCGATCATAGCGCGCAAAGTATCATCGCTGATGTCGGCAATCTTGCCCACCTCGTGCGAGGTGCGGAAACCATCGAAGAAGTTGATGAACGGCACTCGGCTTTCCAAGGTGGCGGCATGAGCAATGGCTGCCATGTCCGGCGCCTCCTGCGTGTTCGCCCCGCAGAGCATCGCAAATCCTGTCGCACGGCAAGCCATCACATCGCTGTGGTCACCAAAGATGGACAAGCCTTGCGCCGCCAGAGCACGAGCCGCTATATGGAAGACGCACGGGGTGAGCTCGCCGGCTATCTTGAACATGTTCGGTATCATCAGCAGCAAGCCCTGCGAGGCCGTGAACGTAGTGGCCAGCGACCCGGTCTGCAACGCGCCGTGCACGGCGCCTGCCGCTCCGGCTTCACT
This sequence comes from uncultured Akkermansia sp., assembly GCA_947585525.1. GTDB lineage: Bacteria > Verrucomicrobiota > Verrucomicrobiia > Verrucomicrobiales > Akkermansiaceae > Akkermansia. The sequence goes on from CANPXA010000117.1 coordinate 5,450, forward strand.
CTCCATTTCGATGATACTCGGAACCGTCCCCCACAAATTCTTGCGGTCCACCGCCGTCCATGTTTCGGCGGACTCACCCATCGGGGAAGAAGGAGTAATGGGGTAGATGGCGGCTACTTCCGAACAACGATAAGCCACGGAGGCAACAGCCTCGTTGGCATCTATGGTGCTATATGTCGTACTCATGGTGGGAAATGATGATACGAACTCTGCTGCCTCACCTTACCGGTTGCAGCATCGTCCGTGGTGTAACACGCCTTACTCTACACCTTTTGCCACCCCAAATCAACCCCAAAAACAGGCAAGGCAAACGCATTTGGAAATGCGTTTGCTATGTACGATGTACGATGTACGATGTACGATTTATTAATAATGTGCGCGTTGCGCAAATTTTTCGAATCATCAA